>NZ_CALJRY010000026.1 GCF_937976295.1 uncultured Rothia sp.
TCTTCTGAGTCTGTTTCATACAGTCAGCATAGGCTAAAAACTCGAAAAAATCTAAATTTTCTAAAAATTTTTTGTTTTTAGCTTGACTTGTCACAAAATACAGACATATGATTGTTGCATCACCACGAAAGGACGGTGGATATGAGCACCCGACAGATTGGCGAAATACTAGCGGAAAATCTCTCGCTCGCACTCGCCAAAACCAAACTCACACGAACAGAGGTGGCAGCCAAAGCAGGTATTAGCCGCGCTCGCCTCTCTTCACTCGAAAATCACAACGCCCCAATCCGAGCTACCGAACTCTGGGAGATTGCCGCAATACTGGGCGTTGAGCCTGCCTGGTTCTACTCTGAGCACCTTCCAGAGCTGGCGGTCAATTAATTTTTTTACCCCTCTGTCTGTAAATGCAGATATATGAGCAGTTAGGTGACACGAAATGCTAACCATTCCTAATGACCGGCTGACGCTCTGGTCACCCGAAGAGCTCGCCAAAGCACTCGGCGTGAAAGAACAGACCCTGGCCGACTGGCGAACGGCACGCACTGGCCCCGCCTTCATCCGCACCAGTAAGGGTCAGCGTGGCGGCAGGATCTACTACACCTCAAACGCCGTCATGGACTGGCTCCAGTCCCTACCCGTCACCACCACCACCAACTAAGGAGAAGAGACGATGCACAACACCTACGAGGACCTCTTCAACGAAGAGTCGAAGCCCCTTACACATGAAGAAGTTCTCCAAAAAATAGGGGAAGGCAACCGCTGGATTGTCCAGCAGGTGACCCGAGGAATGAACCTCGTCAATGCCGAAGTGTCTATCACCTATGACAGCCAAATCGACATCAAAGAATTCACCATCCGAGGGCTCCTCTAGCCCCTCCCCGCAGATAAGGAACGCTAATGAACACTGAGATGTTCCAGACCATCTTCTACATCACGGGCACCATCCTCAGCGTCGCCTGCGCAATTGGTGCTGGCACCATCTGCTTCACCACCATCAAGCTCTCGAAAGAAGAGCACGCGCTGGACGTAGAAAAAGCCGAACTTCGGAAAGCTGAACTACGGATTCGGCAGAGGAATGAGCGGGATCGGGACGGGGACAACATCATCACGCCCACCGACTCGGAGCTCTAGATTCGACGGCAACGACATACCGTAACCGCCGAAAAGGTGAACGCGAAGAGACTCCCCAGGGCGGAATGTCTGTTGAATCTGGGGGCATCGAACAAACTCATCAAGGTTCGCCACTTCAAGAACCTCAACCGGTTTATTAGTGACGTTATGGAGCAGATAGAGGCCCGTATTCAAAGGCTCCAGCTTGAAAACAGGCCTCCACAGGTGGGAGGCAATCTCAGACTGAGATTCGGACTGCTTCTGATGCTCCGCAAGAATCCGCCTCAACTGCTTGATTGATTTCTCAGCTTGCCGCGCTCGCTTTTCTGCCGCCCTTGCAGAACGGACTGCAGCATCACGCATCTCTAACGCCGCCCCATGCGCCGCCTCCGCCTTATCCCTCGCTTTCTTTGACCCGTGGGAGTGAAACCACGCCAACAATGCGAAGACAAAAGACGAGGTAGCCGCAAAAACCGACACCCAGAAAGAAAGATTTGAAAGCAACTGTGAATCCATACCAGACATCCTAACCAGCCGAAACCACACCACCAAGTAAGGACCCACCATGACCGCCAAGACTAAGCGCGACCGCTCCGCCGGCAGGGCACACCGCCACACCGCCATCCAAACCATCGTCAACAACCACCAAGGCATCGTCGACGACATCGCCAGCATCGACAACAGCATCGCCGCTCTGCAGGACGAAAACTGCAACCTCGGCAGCCGACTCGACCACTGGTACACCATCCTCGACGAGAAGAACACCCACACCCGGCAGAACGTCGCCTACACCATGAGGTGCGTCGTCGAAAACGAACGTAAGGCAGCCGAAGTTGAGAGCGCCGTCGGCATCCTCCAAGAGTCCAGCAAGGAACACCAGGGAGACATCGCCATCCTCCAGCACACCAGCAAGGAACACCAGGAGGCAATCGCCCAGCTCACCGCCTACGTAAACAAGGTTCACGGCAAGCAGACGGCCTTCAACCAGGAAATCACCCTCCTGCAGGCAGAAATGGACGACACCAACCGCCGTATCTTCCAGCTCGCCTGGATCACCGTCGGCCTCTGGGCAATCGCCGCGCTCACCATCTTCGCCGCCCTCATCACCCGCTAAGGAACACACCATGTGCACCACCCTCCGCACCGCACGCGCCCTCGTCTGGGCATGCGTCGCCGCGTCCATCCTCATCACAGGTATCGGCACCGCACAGGAAGACATCGCCCTCCGCGCCCTCACCTTCACCGCCGCACTCATCCCCGCAGCCGCAGCAATCCTCATCGGCTCATTCATCCACAACCACACCACAGGAGACACCAATGGGACACATCGCAGATAGCCTCCCACACCCCGACGACTGGGACGGAGAAAAGCCCCTCTACAGTGCAGCAGAAGCCGCCGTATTCCTCGGCATCAAACCGCTCACCATCACCAACCGCGTCTACCGCCGCACACTCACCCCCGCCGCCTGGAGCAAGAACACCGGCTACTGCTTCACCAGAAGCACCCTCGACCGGGCACTCCAGCGTGCCGAGAAAGCAGCCCGTGCAAAACGCGAGTACCGGCACATCATCCCCAACAAAGAACAGCTCACCCCGCCCCGATTGAAGCGCTCCAGCATCGACTGGAACAACCCCTACGAAGGAAAGAAGAACTAACCATGCCCACCGCTTTCTCCGGTGTAGAAAACCGCATCTCCGAAGCACGTGAACGCCACCAGGACCTACACCGAACTACACGCCAGGACGTGGCAGACTGGCGCACCCAAGCCGCCCGCCTCACCGCCGCTATTGGCGCCCTCAACGAATCCAATGAGGCACTCGACGCCAAGGTGAACACCGCGCTTGCCCTGTCCGTGCTCGCAGTCACCGTCAGCATCATCGCACTCAAGAGGCGGTAAGCGCCAATGACCGTCAAGAAACTCTGCGGGGCATGCGGGCAGGACGCGCTAGAGCGCAACCCTGAATGCGCAGCCTGCGGCAACCGGCACGCACGATGGTGCCGGGCAGGCGACCCCCGCGGCGTCCCCACACCACGCAAAACGTGTGCGCCGCCTGCGGGCAACCCGCCCACCAAACCAACCCCGACTGCAAAACCTGCATCAAACGCGAACAGCGCCGCGCCAAAGCAGAAGGCAGAGAACCATACATCCCTTCATGACCACCAAGGCCATGCAGGCGCCCCAGTACCCATCACCACGCTCACCACAGCGCGTGACGTCCACAACCACGAGACGCTCACCGGCTGGCTCACCGCCCGCCGCAACCGCCTCAACCCACCCCGAAAGGAAAAGAAGAACATGACCACCCACACCACCCTCAACGGCGCAACCATCACCGACGAGCAGCTTCAGACCCTCGCCCTCGAACTGGTCAACATCCAGGCAGACATCGCCGCACTGAAGGAAGAAGCCGCCAAGATCGAGGCGACCCTCAAGAACCTGCCCAACGGCAAGTACGCCTGCGGGGATGCGACCCTCACCGTCTCCCACCCGCGCCGCTTCAACGAGAAGAAGTTCGTCGAGACCTACCCGGTCGAAGCGTTCCCGCAGTTCTACCAGACCATCCGCAAGGTCGATTTGAAGACTCTCGCCCCGGCGCTCAAGGACCAGTTCGCCGAGGACTCCACCGCACGCCTGACCATCCGCTAACCACCCACAGGAAGGACGCACGTTGGTTAACCCGACCATCGCCAAACCCCCCGCAGGGGCGGGCCAGGCAGAAGCCTACACCGCCGACATCACCGTCGCAGGCATCATGGGCGTCATCACCGACGCCATCACCGCCCACCCCCGCAGCCTCCAAAAACGCATCGGCCCCTCAGAGATCGGCATGGACTGCACCCGCCGTCTCATCCACAAGCTCGCCGGAGACACCGAACCCGACCGCGGCATCGCATGGAAACCCACCGTCGGCACCGCCTGCCACACCCAAATGGAGGAATGGTTCGGCGCCCACAAGAACGACGGCTATTTGGTCGAGAACCGCGTCACTGTCGGGCAAATCGGCGGTGTCGACATCACCGGCTCCACCGACCTGTTCAGCGTGAACGACAAGACCGTCATCGACTGGAAATTCGTCGGCCCCGCCATGCTCAAAAAATACAAGCTGCACGGCCCTTCAAACCAGTACCGGGTGCAGGCGCACCTGTACGGTACCGGCTGGGTCAACGCAGGCTACGAAGTTCAACAGGTCATGATCGCGTTCCTGCCCCGTGACGGTGAACTTGGAGACGCCTACTTCTGGTGGGAGCCCTACCAGCCGCAGATTGCAGAAGCTGCGCTCGCCAAAGCGAACCAGCTGGTCACCCTCATCAACGCCATCGGCAAGGACGCGACACTGGCAATGTACCCGCTCTGCAATGAACGGTTCTGCCCCTGGTGCCCTGCCGATAGGGCGGCACAGAACGCCACCATCTAACCCCCAAATTTTTTTATCAACCCCCTTTTGAAAGGAAAAACTGTAATGTCCGCTTTCGATTTCTTCGCACCCCGCGCAAGCCACTCCTGGAAGTTCACCAACCCCGGCGACACCCACACCGGCACCATCACCGAGGTAAGCGACGCACGCCAGGCGACCGAGTTCGGCTCCAACGAGCCCGCCTACTGGGCTTTTTAATGGAGTTTCACTCTGTTGCCTAGGATGGACCCTCTCAATGTATTCTACTTC
>NZ_CALJRY010000027.1 GCF_937976295.1 uncultured Rothia sp.
GCAGGTCACTGGCTTCTGGCTCAGCTGGGCAAGAAGGTTCTGCGCCCCGGCGGCCGCGAGACCACCAATTGGCTGTTGGCTCGCGCTCTGGGTGGCGACATTGATGTCGTTGAGTTTGCACCGGGCCTGGGTATTACCGCCCTGGAGATTGTGAAGCGTTCCCCCAAGAGCTACACCGGTGTGGATCTTGATCCCAAGGCTGCTGAAATCGTAACTGAGCGTATTGGCGCATCGACTAAGCCGAACTACCGTGTGGTAAACGCTAGCGCCCAGGAGACCGGTCTTCCCTCGGAAAGCTACGATGCCGTGGTGGGCGAGGCGATGCTGACCATGCAGACCGATAAGCACAAGCTGGAGATTATGCGTGAGGCGGCTCGTCTGCTGCGTCCGGGTGGCTACTACGCTATTCACGAGATGTCGCTGGTTCCTGATTATCTGCGCCCGGAGTTGAAGGAAGAGATTCAGAAGGATTTGGCGCGCACTATCCGCGTGAATGCCCGCCCGCTGACTGTTGCCGAGTGGACTGCTCTGGCGGAGGAGGCTGGCTTTGAGGTGCTGGATGTGTACCAGACCGATATGGCTCTGCTGGAGCCGAAGCGTCTGCTGGCTGATGAGGGTCCTGCTGGCGTTGCGAAGATTGCGTTCAATCTGGCGCGTAAGCCGCAGATTCGTGAGCGTGTGCTGGGTATGCGCGGTGTGTTCCGCCGCCACGCCGACCATATTGGCGCTATCGGCCTGATTCTGCGTAAGAAGTAAGAGAAGCTTATACAGCGAAACGGAGCCCTAGTATTCCTCGTTATGCGGGGGAATGCTGGGGCTCCGTTTTACACTGGTGAGGTTATGAGCCGCAGATTCGGCTCAGCCACGTGTGCGCCTGCTGGAGATTGTGATGAGCCGTATTCTTTTCTCTCCCGAAAGCTTCAATATGGGTGAAACCACGCGCTGCATTGAGATAGCGCGTGTGGCTCGGGAACGAGGTCATACGGTCTTGTTCCACGTGTATTCCCCTAAGCACATAGGGCTGCTGGAAAGCGCCGGGCTTCCTGTGCATCTTCGCGAGCCAATCATGAGCGATGCTGAGGCGGAGCAGATTATGGCGCTGGATCAGGGCAGGGGAGTGCGGCATCCTTTCACGACCGATATGGTGCGTCGGCGGGTCACCGCTGAGCTCGCAGCTATTCGTGACTTTAACGCGGATGCTGTGGTGATTGGTTCTAATCTGACGATGCTGCTGTCTGCGCGTATTGCGGGTGTCCCTATTTTCTATGCACGCCCGTACGCTTATTCATCGACGTATTTTTCGAAGAAACCTGTAGGCGGTGAGCTTGCGGCACCGGGGTGGTTGCGTGCGGTAGCGCGGGTGTTTTCGTATAAGCCGGCTTCTTTTGTGCGTGTGGCACGCGAATATGGGCTGAGGCTTCCTTGCCGTACTGTGGATATGCTCAGCGCCGACGTGAATCTTATCTGTTCTCTGTTTACGCAGCTGCGCGGCGATTCTCTGGTGAAACCCGATGTTGGTGTGGGGCCTATTTATTACCGTGCGCCCGGTGAGCTGCCGCAGATTGTTTGGGAGCCTAGAGATCGGCCCCTGATTTATGTGGGAATGGGCTCGTCCGGCTCTGCAGATATTTTGGTGCAGGTGCTGCGGCAGCTGTCAGTGGCTCCTGTGGATGTGCTGGTCGGCGGCGGGGTGCAGCTCTCGGATACCCACCTGCTGGGCAACAACATCCATTTCGCCGGGACTGTTCCGGCGCATCTGCTCGCCGGCCATATTGATGCCTCGATAACTCACGGCGGTGAGGGGACGGTACAGACGGCGTGCCTGGCGGGTGTACCGTTTGCCGGTATTGCGATGCAGGCGGAGCAGAGCTGGAATATTGAGGAGTGCGTGCGCTACGGTAACGCCCTGCGTTTCACGAAGAATGATGTGCGCCGCGGCAATATGCGCGATATTCTGGACCGTCTGCTCAGCGATGAGGGCATGCGCGCTAAGGCACGGCAGCTGGGTGAGGCAATGCGCCCTATGGATGGCGCGGCGCTCGCCGTTGAGAAGATTGAGGATTATCTGCGCGCTCCCCGTTAGGTGTGTATGGGTTTCGCGTGTGCCTTCGTGAGAAACTAGCATAGGAGTTCTGCAGAAATTGTTTCTGGAACGTCGTAGATATCGGATTGAAACGCGAGGATAAGCATGTCTGAAAC
>NZ_CALJRY010000028.1 GCF_937976295.1 uncultured Rothia sp.
TACTTGACCGTACCAATTTCGGGTCACCTAGTAAGACCTTTCGCTACAATGGGTGCCAACACACCGCATCTCCCCTTAAAAAGGGAGCTCCATATCCGATAAAAGAGGAACCAATCCCGTGTCCACACCAACCACGCCTGCGCAGCGGCCTGACAATACCGCAGACAGCGAATCCATCCAGTGGCTCTCCCCGCAGGAGCGAGAAGGCTGGCTCTTTATCAGCTCCATCATTTTCACCCTCACCCGCAAGCTGGAAAACCAGCTGCAGACCGAAGCCGGCATCAGCTTCGTTGAATACATGGTGCTCGCAATGCTCTCCGAGTCTAAGGATCATTCCCTCACCATGACCGAGCTGGCAATCACCACCAACACCCTACCCGCACGCCTCTCCCGCGTCGTGGCACGCCTTGAGAAGGACGGATACGTCCGCCGTTCCCTCAGTGCCGAAGACCGCCGAGTCAGCATCTGTCACCTGCTCCCCGCAGGCGAGCAGAAGGTGCAGGAGGTCGCACCCGGCCACGTGAACGAAGTACGCCGCCAGATTTTCGACCACCTCACAGCCGAACAGGTTGACCGCCTCGCAGAAATCGGCGAGGCAGTCCTGGGCAACACCCCCTCAAACGTCATCTCCATTGATGCGCTAAAACGCGGCGAATACCCCGCACAATAACCTCCTCCACCCCGGGTGAGAGTTGAGAGAATCAGAGATAAGGCACATTCCCCATTGGGAACGTGCCTTATCTCTTTAACAGGTTTCATCTCTTTCACAGATTTCTTTAACAGCCTCTTGCAGTCGCGAGCGCTACGGCACGTGGGACCCCAAAACTGCCTCAAGTAGCCCCAGCCACCACCACATGCGAAGAATTTTAAAAAAATTTTTACACCTCGAATACCGTGCAGGAACGCCGGATAACCGGCTGCCGAGCACAAGCCGCCTCGTGTCAATGCGTGGGAGATTGAGGTATCTAGCACCTCCTTAAACCGCGAAATCTCAAGGAAACACACCCAATACCACCCATCCCAAAGGTGGTATTCAGGTCACCCACACTAAGGGTAATGGTGACAATATGTCAGGGGTACCTCATCTTCCCCACCGATTAGCCTTTTCTCTCTGTACACGCCCCACAGCACCCCGTACGATAAATATCAACAGGTTGCACCGCGCCATCCCGGCGCCCAAAAGCAATCACCATATAAGGAGAAACCATATGTCTAAGTCTTTCTACGACCTTCTGAACGAGCAGATCGGCCACGAGTTCGCAGCATCCCACCAGTACCTGTCCATGGCTATCTGGCTCGACGGTGAGGACCTGCCCCAGCTGGCTAAGTTCTTCTACCGCCAGTCCCTCGAAGAGCGCGAGCACGCACTCATGATGGTTCAGTACAAGCTGGACCGCGGCCACAAGGTCGAGATCCCCGCTGTTCCCGCCGTGAAGAACGACTTCGAGAACGTTCAGGAAATCGTTGACCTGTCCCTGGCACAGGAGAAGGTCGTCACCGGTCAGATCGAGGCACTGTTCTCCGCAGCACGCGCTGAGAACTACGCACTGGGCGAGCAGTTCATCCTCTGGTTCCTGAAGGAGCAGGTTGAGGAAGTTGCAACCATGGAGACCCTGGTGACCATCGTGAAGCGCGCAAACGGCAACCTCTTCGATCTGGAGAACTACGTTGCACGCGAGCTGGCAGACGACCACGGCCAGGAGTCCGGCGCACCCGCAATCGCAGGCGAATAATCTCGCATTCGCGCGACTAGAGCACTAGTCAACCGCGCAGAATAGCTGCAGAAATATTAAACGTTCCGCCCTCATCGCACCACGCGGAGAGGGCGGAACGTTTATGCATGTAAACCACGAAAAATCATTGCATCGCACCGTCCAGGAGCTAAAAGCCGCCAGCGGGTGCTCGAATACTCATTCAGTGCAGAGTAAACTTAAAAGCCTTAGATGCCACATAATACCGTGGCAGAAAGAGGAGAGAATGACACACACCAATCCAGATACCCTCAGCCGCGGCTCCTATAGCAACTCACGCCGCGTAGCCGATATTCTGCGTGCAGAAACCGTCGGCGGTACCATGCTGTTGATTGCTACGGTGCTGGCACTAGTACTCGCCAACACCCCTGCCTCCACCTTCTACTTTGGTCTGCGAGACACCGTGGTCGGCCCGGTCATCCCCGGCTTCAGCCACCTGCAGATGAGCATCGGTACCTGGGCGGCAGACGGTCTACTCGTCGTTTTCTTCTTCCTCACCGGTCTGGAGCTGAAGAAGGAATTCGTGCTCGGTGACCTCAAGTCGCCCTCCACCGCTATTGTGCCGATTGCGGCTGCCTTCGGTGGTGTGGCAGTGCCCGCTATTATCTACACGGCCATTAACCTTGGTAGCCCCACCGCCCTACATGGTTGGGCTATCCCCACCGCAACCGATATTGCGTTTGCGGTGTCTGTTCTCGCCGCCGTGGGTACTTTCCTCCCCTCGGCAATGCGTGTCTTCCTACTGACCCTGGCAGTAGTCGACGACCTGATCGCAATCTGCATTATCGCGATCTTCTACACCGATAACTTCCACGGCGAGTACCTGCTCTTCGATCTGATTCCCCTCGCCCTTTTCGCGTTGATCGCCTACCGCGGTGAGACCATGCTCCATCTGAAGCCCCTGGCCGCTTGGGTTCTACTGCTGCCCCTGGGCATTATCACCTGGGCATTTTTCCTAGAGTCCGGTATTCACGCCACCATTTCTGGCGTGATTCTCGGCTTCCTGGTGCCCGTGAAGATGTCCGCTCGCTCCGAGGCGGCACAGGCTGAACACGGACTTGCAGAGGTGCTAGAGCACCGCTTCCGCCCCCTCTCTACCGGCATCTGCGTGCCGATCTTCGCGTTCTTCAGCGCGGGTGTGGCTGTGGGCGGTTTTGAAGGTCTCGGACGCGCCCTCACCGACTCCGTGGCGGTCGGCATTATTGCGGCACTGGTTGTCGGTAAGACTATAGGTATTTTCGGTACCACCTGGCTCGTCACCCGCTTCAAGAATGCTAACCTCGACCCGGACATCGCCTGGATTGACGTGGTCGGCCTGGCTGCAACCGCTGGTATCGGTTTCACCGTGTCCCTGCTGGTGGCCGAGCTGTCCTTCCCGTACGGCTCGGCGCACGCCAAGGACGCAAAAATTGGGATTCTCGTCGGCTCTATTCTGGCAGCCATTGTGGGTGCAACCATCCTGTCTCGCCGCAACAAGCACTATCGTGCCCTGGCTGAGAAGGAAAGCGTGGATGCTGACGACAACGGCATCCCCGACGTCTTCGAAGGCACCTACCGTAACCCGAAGGCTGAAGCCTAGCCGCCAAAACCTCTAAGGTCAGTACCTTCTCTACACCCCGATTCCTCGCTGATCATGATGTCTCACCGCACTACCTCACGTCGCCGTACAGCACGAGCAAGGCAGGCACCCGCGCCTCCTTCTAGGTATGCAGAGACGTCAGCACGCGTGGTCATCGGGGTGTATTCTTTTGCCGCGCTTCTGACCACGTTTGCGTGGATTATCTCTCCTCTGCGGCGCGGCCGCGGCTTCACCTGGTGGGAAGTTACCGCGGACCTGCTGAATATTCCCTCCACGCATACTCTGCCCAGCGCCATTACGATGATTGTGCTGGTTTCCGGACTGATTGTGCGTAAGCGCGCTGCCCTCATTGCAGCTATCGTATTTCAGGTGCTGGGCGCACTGATTGCAACCCATAGCGCTTTCACGCTGGCGTTCCCCGCGGGGATTATGCCGAAGGACCGTATTTTCTCCTCGACGGTCGATACTCTCTCCATCGTGTTTGCGTGTGTGCTGGTGCCGTTCCTTTTCTCGATTCGTTCAGCATTCCCAGCACGCATTGGTCGCCTCTCGTGGGCGGGTGCGGCTGCTACGGCGGCTGGCGGTATTCTGCTGACTACCCTGGTGCTCTGGTACCTCTGCCGTATTGGTGTGTGGGAGCCATTGCGTTCCATCACCCCGTGGGAGCTACTCATGCACGGCATGGGTATTGAGCGTACGCATCCCGGTGTGTGGGCTGCCGACGTGGTGGCTTTCTTTGCCTCTTTCGGTTACGGCGCTTCACTGGTTGCGGCGCTGTACCTGTTGGCGCGCGGTTACCGTGCCCCGGATGCGTGGACCGGTGAGAAGGAGCTGAAGATTCGCGCTCTGCTGCAACAGTATGGCGCCAATGATTCGCTCTCCTATTTTGCGACGCGTCGCGATAAGCAGGTGATTTTCTCTCCGGATCAGAGGGCGGCGATTACGTACCGTTCGGTGGGTTCGGTGTGTTTGGCGTCGAGTGACCCGGTGGGTGACCCTGATTCGTGGGATGCCGCGATCGAGCAGTGGATGCTCCAGGCGCGTAGTTACGGTTGGGTTCCTGCGGCGTTGAGTGTGAGTGAGGCGGGTGCGCGCGCCTATAACCGGGCGGGTCTGTCGATTATTCAGATGGGTGAGGAGGCGGTCCTTGAGGCGGACCGTTTCACGCTCAATGACACGTCGATGCTAC
>NZ_CALJRY010000029.1 GCF_937976295.1 uncultured Rothia sp.
CGCCCCTCCTCTGTTTTATACCTCGTTTTACACCTCGCTCTAGGTGCCGGTTTTAGGTGCCGGGCTTATAGGGTTTCTGGGTTTGAGGTTTTCGGGGTTTGAGGGTGCTGATGGGTCGGCGGTGTGTTCCGGGTTCGCCGCAGATGGTGTGTTTAATCCAGGCGGGTAGGTTGCCTGCGTTGAGGTGTACGTCGAGGATGTTGAGGTCCTTTCCGAATGTGTGGCGGTGGGCTTCTTGGCGGAGTAGGCGGGCGTAGGTGCTGTAGCCCTTGTACCAGTTGGCCCAGGCTTGGATGTTGCGTAGTGCGGCGTATTCTCCGTCGGTGCTGTGGGACGTGAGCAGGCTGGTGAGTAGTTCTAGTGCGTTGAGGCGTGCACAGTGGGGGCTGTCTAGTTTTCCTTTGAGGGCTTTGAGGTAGTGGGTGTAGACGGCGTGGCGTTCGGTGAGGTATTCGCTGTTGGTGAGGTTTTCGTCGAGTCGTTGTTGGAGGTTTTCGAGTTTGGTGTTGGCGTTGTGGTCGTTGGGGTGTTCGTCGAGGTATGGGATCAGGTTGCGGCTGATGGTGTTGAGTTCGGCGGCGCTGGCGAGGTCGGCGGGGGTGAGGTTTTCGAGCGCCCAGCCGTTGAGGTTGGCGTGCTGGTTGCCGCGGTTCTGTTGACCGCTGCGGCTCTCTTGAATAGCGCGGTGAGTGCGGCGGATCCAGTCTTGCCATTGCACGCATTTTTCGGGCACGGCGCGCACGTGGCTCTGTCCGGTGCCAAGTGCGGTGCTGAACGCGTGGGTGAAGCTGGCGGGTATGTAGGTTTTGCGGGTGATGCGGGTGCCGTAGTGGGGTGGTTCGAGCGGCGCGAGGTTGGGGCTGATGCTGGGGTATTCGCCTCCGAAGGCGTGGTAGGTGTATTGGGCGGAGTAGTGCAGGTAGGCGAGCGCTTTTTGGGCGTGGTTGAGTCCGTAGCCGGCGAGGTAGGTGAGCATTTCGGCGGTGATGGGGTTGAGGGCTGCCGGTGCGATGGAGGCGCGTAGGTGCCCGGCGACTTCGGCGGGGATGAGTTCGCGGAGCGCGTCACCGATCGTGGGTGCGTCAGCATCATCGATCTGGTGGGTGGTGAGCAGGTGCGCGGCGGCGTTGATGGCGGCGTCCCAGTAGCAGAGGTCGATTTGGGCTTGGCGGTAGATGGTTCGGATGCCTTTGCGGGCTTCTTCGTGGCGGGTGATGTGGGTGTGGTCCCAGAGTTCTACGGCGTTTTCCCAGTCGTGGCGGGTTTCGGGATTGGTGGTGGGGTCGGTGTCCCAGGGGCTGTGGGCGTAGTTGTGCTGGGCGGTGTCGGCGATGGTGTCGCCGTGGCGGGTGAGCCAGGTGTAGTAGCTGCTGTGGCGGATTTCTTCGATGGGTGCGAGGAGGGTGAGCGTCTGCTGTTCGGGGTTGAGCGCCCAGATGCTGGCGCCGCCTGCGTAGATGACGTCTTCGCAGCGTAGTTCGCTGACGATGCGCGGGTCGTGGAGCAGGTGCAGCCACGCGTTGATGGGGATCTGGGTGTCGACGTCCTGTTGGATTTCTTCGATGGCGGCGAGCTGTGTGGTGTTGGGGTGGAGTTGGCGTTGGCGTACGGTGTTGTCGCCGTCGATGATGATGGCGTAGAAGCGGGTGAGGGTTTCGCCGTTGTGGCGGGTGGGCAGTTTGGCGAAGGTTTCGTGTAGGAAGTCGGCGCGTTCGGTGTGGGTGCAGGGTTCGTCGGGTAGGTTGACGCGCAGGCTGGGGCCGAGGGTGGTGTCGGTTGCGGTGAGGATGATGAGTGAGTGGTCGGGCCAGTAGCCGTGCTGGTGGAGAGCGCAGCTGAGCACGTCGTATTCGTTGCGGATGGGCGGGGGCGTGTCGTAGCTGCCGTGGATGTGGTCGCTGTTGGGGGTATTGCCGTTGGAGATGTTGCCGTTGGAAATATTATTTGCGTTCATGCCTTCACGGTGGCATGGTTTGTGCGGGGCGCGGGGTTAAACAAATAAATCTGTGGATACTTCGGTTCATGTATCCGAAGGTTCCACAGATTTATTCGTATTGTTCGTTTGTTCGGTGGGGTTTGTCCACAGCGGCGCGGGGTGGCGCGTCATAATCTGTCACGCACTACCCGACGGGCAACTCTCCACTCCCCTCCTGCGCGCGCCTTATTGTTCGTCGAGGAACCGTTCGAAGAGCGCACCAATCTCGTCGCGGCTGGGCACGTTGTGCGCGTCGCGTCGTGAGAGGGGAACCGCAATGTCGGAGGAGCGGAAGTTCTCGTCGTAGTTCTCCTCCATGGTCGTAATCATGCGACCGATTTCGGGGTTCTGCTTGACCTGGTCGTTAATCTGGCTGTGCACGTGGCGTGCGGCGTCGCGCAGGTTCTCGGTGGGTAGGGAGAGGTGCGCGGCCATACCCACGTGTTCGAGGGCGGTGAGGGTGCCCTGCGGCAGGTCCGCCTCCGAAATGTACTGGGGAATGTTCACGCCGAAGCCGACGGTGTCGATTCCGTTTTCGGTGAAGAGCACTTCCAGCAGGTTGGTGACGGTCGCGTGCACGTCCGCGCTGGGCTTCCACGGGGAGATGCCGCGAATCAGGTCCTTGCGGGAGCCGTGCGCGGTAACCGGGAAGGGGCGGGTGTGCGGCACCGGCATGGGGAATGCGGAGACCAGCACGACCAGGGAGGGCTTGACCCGCTGGGCGATGGTCAGCACGGCCTTTTCGAAGCGTTGCCACTGCAGGTCCGGTTCGGCGCCGGTGAGCAGCAGGAACGGCTTGTCGAGGCTGTCTTCTACGGCGTAGAGCTTCAGCTGCGGGTATTGCGGCTTTTCGAAGTGGTCTTTTTCGTAGCGGATGTAGGGGCGGCGAGCACGGTAGTTGTGCAGTTGGTCGCTGTCGAACTCGACGATTTCAATATTTTTGAGTTCGCTGAGTAGCACCTGTCCGAGCTGACCTGCGGTGGAGCCTGCGTCTTGCGGGCTGGAGAGGGCGATGATGAGGGTTAGCCCGTGCATTCTGGGGTCGTCCAATATTTTGGTGTTGGCTAAGTAGAGGTCTTCGGGGTTGAGCATTGCGCCTCCTCACTTCTGTCTGGTTCGCGCCGTGTTCGGGTGGGCTTCGTGTTTTCTGCCGGCACCCGAGGTGTTGGGGCGAAGGGGCGTCTTCTGTTATCTGACGCTTTCCGTAGTCTTTCATTTTATGCCACTACTGGCCTGTCTCGACAGTGTGCGGGCTTTTCTCGCAGTAGGTGAACGTGTTTAGTCTCTCGTCGACGTTCTTATTGCGCTTATTGCGCCGCAGCTCGGCTTCTTGCGCGTTTTTTGCTCTGCCAACGGTGCGGGGTGAGAGCTGAACCTCACACCCTCCTGCATATCCGTGTAGAGTAGAAGCAGTAGTCCGCGCGGCTTTGCGCGGCGGTATTCATCCTCACTCTTCGAGGGCCTACAGTTGAGTTTTTCGGGCGCGAGGATGTGCCCTGACTATTTTGAGAAGACACACGCAAAGGAGTAACGATGTCTCTGTCTCTGTCTATTCACAGCACCGACCTTGAAGCGCTCGAAGCTGACGTTCTGGTTCTGGGCGTTTTGAAGGGTTCGGACGGTGCGTACCTGGCGCCGAGCTCCCTGTCTGAGGACTCTGTTGAGGGTATTAACGAGCTGCTGGAGGCGCTGGGCGCCTCGGGCGCACCCGATCAGCTGTTGCGCCTGCCCGGCCTTGAGGACACCGGCGCCGGCATTGTTGCGCTGGCGGGTCTGGGTTCTGATACCGCTGAGGGTCAGGAGCGTCTGGACGCTCTGCGTTACGCTGCCGGTTCTGCGGCTCGTCAGCTGGTTGGTTCCGCTGAGGAGATTGCTTTCGATTTCGGTGTTTCTTCGGTTGAGGAAATTGAGGCTATTGCTCACGGCGCTGTGCTGGGTAACTTCGTTGAGGAGGGCCTGCGTTTCAAGACGAAGGATTCGGTCCAGGAAGAGATCGATTCCATTCTGATTGTTTCTTCGATTGATCAGGAAGAGGCTGAAGAGGCTCTGGTGCACGGCCTGGTTCTGGGTGAGACCGCTAAGGACGCTCGCCGACTGGTGAACCTGCCCCCGTCGCACCTGTACCCGGAGACTTTCGCAGAGTTCGCTGCTGAGGTCGCTGAGGATTACTCGAACATTGAGATTGAGCTGTTCCACCACGACCGCCTGGCTGAGGAGGGCTTCGGCGGCATTTCCGGTGTTGGTCAGGGTTCGCCCCGCAAGCCGGTTCTTGCCGTTGTGAAGTACACCCCGGAGAACCCGAAGGCTCACGTTGCGCTGGTTGGTAAGGGCATCACCTTCGATACCGGCGGTAACTCGCTGAAGCCTGCCGCTTCGATGATGACCATGAAGTGCGATATGGCGGGTGCCGCTGCCGTGCTGAACGCTGTAGTTGCTTCTGCTGAGCTGGATGTTCCGGTTGCTGTGACCGGTTACCTGTGCCTGGCTGAGAACATGCCCGGCGGTCACGCTCTGCGCCCGGAGGACATTATCACCATGCGTGATGGCCGTACCGTTGAGGTGCTGAACACTGACGCTGAGGGCCGCCTGGTCATGGCTGATGGTATCGCTCTGGCTTCTGAGTCGAACCCGGACGTCATCCTGGATATCGCTACCCTGACCGGTGCCGCTATGGCTGCTCTGGGTCTGCGCACTGCTGCTCTGCTCGGTGACGAGGAGATTCGCGACCGCGTGATTGCAGCCGGTGCCGCTGCGGGTGAGTCGTACTGGCCGATGCCGCTGGAGTCCTACCTGCGTAAGAGCCTGGAGTCCCCCGTTGCTGATCTGAAGAACATTGGTTCCCGCTACGGTGGCGCGCTGACTGCGGGCCTGTTCCTGAAGGAGTTCGTGGGCGAGGGCATTCCCTGGGCTCACCTGGATATTGCGGGCCCCGCGTTCAACGAGGAGGCACCCTACGGCTTCACCCCGAAGGAGGGTACCGGCTTCGGTACCGCTACCCTGGTGAACTTCATCCAGTCCTACGCTAAGTAATCTGCTTCGCTGGGTGCGCGTCCTAACTGGTGCGTAGCCGTTCAGTATAGAGCTGATTTGAGGAGGGCTTTTCGGTATTTCTACCGGGAAGCCCTCCTCCGCGTCTTTCCTCTGCGTCTTTTCTTGGATGCATTCTGTGCGACCGCTGTGGTGGTCCTGTCACCGCGCTGTTCTATGACGAGCCTCTTTTCTTGAGTGATGAAAAATTTGCGCTGTTTGGGCGATTAATCGGCTAAAACCGCCCTGAGTGAACTTAAACGACCGCCAACGGGGGTATTGTTGTATTAAGTGTTTTTCTGCGTACGCGGAGGGGCGCGCGATTTTTTGTGAGTCGCGGGCCTTTCGCGCATGCTGAGAAACCTACCAATAAATTGGTAAAGAACTCATTGCAGGGGTCTTTAGCCCCCACAACTATGCAAGGGAGCAATATCGTGGCTCAAGAATTCGACATCCTCATCCTCGGCGGCGGTTCCGCTGGCTACTCTGCAGCTATTCGCGCACGCCAGCTAGGCTTCACCGTCGGCCTGATCGAGAAGGAAAAGGTCGGCGGCACCTGCCTGCACACCGGCTGTATCCCCACCAAGGCGTACCTGCACGCTGCTGAGCTGGCTGAAGAGGCACGCGAGGCGTCCAAGGTTGGCGTTAACGCTGTTCTGCAGTCCATCGAGATGGGCAAGGTTCGCGATTACAAGGACGGCATCGTCTCCGGTAAGTTCAAGGGTCTTGCAGGCCTGCTGAAGATGAAGGGCGTAGAGGTTATCCCCGGCGAGGGTAAGCTGACCGCTCAGGACACCATCACCGTCGGTGGTGTTGAGTACAAGGGTAAGAACATTATCCTGGCATCCGGCTCGGTCTCCAAGACCTTCGGTCTGCCCATTGAGGGTCGCGTTCTGACCTCCACTGAGGCACTGGAGATGGACTACCTGCCCAAGAGCGCTATCGTGCTCGGCGGCGGCGTGATTGGTTGCGAGTTCGCATCCATGTGGAACGCTATGGGCGTTGACGTCACCATCATCGAGGGCCTGCCGAACCTGGTTCCCAACGAGGACCCGGCAATCATCAAGGTTCTGGAGCGTGCGTTCAAGAAGCGCGGCATCAAGTTCAACACCGGCACCCTCTTCGAGAAGGTTGAGCAGGACGCTAACGGTGCTAAGGTCACCCTGGCTGACGGCAAGGTCTTCGAGGCAGAGATCGTTCTGGTCGCTGTTGGTCGTGGCCCGAACACCGCAAACATGGGCTACGAGGAGCAGGGCATCCCCATGGATCGCGGCTTCGTCCTGGCTAACGAGCGTCTGCACACCGGCGTTGGCAACATCTACGCTGTTGGCGACATCGTCCCCGGCGTTCAGCTGGCTCACCGCGGTTACCAGCAGGGTATCTTCGTTGCTGAGGAAATCGCTGGCCTGAACCCCACCGTCGTTGAAGACATCAACATCCCCAAGGTCACCTTCTGTGACCCGGAGATCGCTTCCGTTGGTTACTCCGAGCCCAAGGCTAAGGAGAAGTTCGGCGCTGAGAACGTTGAGACCGCTGAGTACAACCTGGCTGGTAACGGTAAGTCCGCTATCCTCGGTGCTACCGGTATCGTGAAGGTTGTCCGCCAGAAGGACGGCCCCATCGTTGGTGTTCACGCTATTGGTAAGCGCATGGGTGAGCAGATTGGTGAGGCTCAGATGTGGGTTGCTTGGGAAGCATTCCCCGAGGACGTCGCTAAGTTCATCCACGCACACCCGACTCAGAACGAGTCCCTGGGTGAGGCTGCAATGGTCCTGAACGGCACCCCGCTGCACAGCGCATAAATTTTGCTGACTGGCGTTAGCGCGTCAGCTTAGTATTGACGACCGTTGGTCGTTCGCGGTTGCCGGGCGTATCCGCTGAACAACGCCCCTATCCGGATGCGCGTCGACGTGCTTCAACGCATACGGCGCGCATCCGGGTCGCCGCTCACATTTTTCTAGTTCAAGCATTCACAAGGAGAACGGGAAAGATTATGTCCCACACCGTAGTACTGCCCGCACTGGGCGAGTCCGTGACCGAGGGTACCGTTACCCGCTGGCTCGTTGAGGTCGGCGACACCATCGAGGTTGACGCACCCCTGGTTGAGGTTTCCACCGACAAGGTTGACACCGAGGTTCCCTCCCCCGTAGCAGGCGTTGTTGAGCAGATCTTGGTGGAAGAAGACGAAGATGTTGAGGTTGGCGCTGCTCTCGTTGTCATTGGCGATGGTTCCAGTGCTCCCGCAGCTGCACCTGCCGCGCCCGCTGCTGAGGCACCTGCAGCACCCGCCCCTGCCGCTCCTGAGGCACCCGCAGCTGCTGCGGCGCCCGCTGCTGGCTCTGTATCCGGTCAGGAAGTAACTCTTCCCGCATTGGGCGAGTCCGTCACTGAGGGTACCGTGACCCGCTGGCTGAAGGAAGTTGGTGAGCAGGTCGAGGTAGACGAACCTCTCGTAGAGGTTTCTACCGATAAGGTCGATACCGAGATTCCTTCGCCCGTGGCAGGTACCCTGCTCGAAATTCGGATTCCAGAAGACGAGGAAGCAGAGGTCGGCCAGGTTCTCGCCATCATTGGTGATTCTTCCGCCGCAGCTGCTCCTGCTGCACCGGCCGCCCCCGCGCCTGCTGCGGCA
>NZ_CALJRY010000030.1 GCF_937976295.1 uncultured Rothia sp.
TCCGTCCGGTTCAGCCGATTGAGCGTGGCGCGATGGCGGCGTTCCTGCACCGCTATAACGTGCGCGTGCTGAATAACCGCTAGTCGGAGCGTTATATTTGAGCGCTAAATACCCCCGGTGGATGCTGTACGCATCTGCCGGGGGTATTCGTTTAGCTATCTTTTGCCTAAGCTGGTGCGGGCTAGTTAGCGGTGGCGGGCTTCTTTACGGTTGAGCTTCTCAATGGCAGCTTCCACCTTGGACTTGCGGTGACTCAGCTTCCAGAGGCTGAAAGACTGCAGCAAGGTACTCTTACCTATCTCCACGAGGGAGGGCAGCCCCTGCCCGGTAAGCGCCTCATCGATTTCTTCCGGGGTGGCGCCCTGCTCCTTCATCTGCTCGACGATGATGTTCGCCTCCGCTATTTTCCCCGAGGTGAGCGGGTGGTTTTCGAGGCTGGTTTCGATGTCTACGAGCTCGTCGTAGAGTTCAGTTTTTGTTTTTGCCATGGTGCTGTCTTCACCGTCCTTGGTTGACGTGTTCTGTGGCGTAGCGGGTGTGTGGGTGTTTTCCCTCATCACCGGCTATTTTGAACGGTATTTGAACCGTATGTTCATGCTAACAGCCGCACGGGTTGTCGCACAGGGTTTTTACCGGTGAGTATGCTGTGTATTTGCGGGGCTGAAACGATACTGAACCCGCCGCGCGGGCGGGTCTGAACGGACCGTGTGGAACACTACCTTGCTTCCCTCGGCTGTTCACCGCGCGGGCTATAAGGTGGAGCGTACACTTAAGTCATGCGTGAATTACAGGCACAGATCATCCGTGAAATGGGCGTCAAGCCCAACATGACCGAAGAGCAGGCACGCGAAGAAGTGGAGCGCCGCATCCAGTTCATCTGCGACTACCTGGAAGCCACCGGAAGCCGCGGCCTGGTACTGGGCATCAGCGGCGGCATCGACTCCACCCTGGCCGGTCGCCTCTGCCAGCTGGCGGTCGACCGCCTCAACGAGCGCGGCCGCACCACCGAGTTCGTGGCGGTGCGCCTGCCCTACCGTGTGCAGCACGACGAAGAGGACGCTCAGGAGGCGCTGCGTTTCATCCAGCCCACCCGCTCCCTGACCTTCAACATTGCCGAAGCCGTGGACGGTTTCGACAACGCCTACACTGCCGCGACCGGCGAGCAGATCAGCGACTTCAACAAGGGCAACGTGAAGGCGCGCGCCCGCATGATCGCCCAGTACGCGATTGCTGGCGACCCCGGCTACCTGGTGGTCGGTACCGACCATGCGGCGGAGTCCATTACGGGTTTCTTCACGAAGTTCGGTGACGGCGGCGCGGACCTGCTGCCGCTGTACGGCCTGAATAAGCGCCAGAACCAGCTGCTGCTGCGTGTTTTGGGTGCGTCTGAGCGTCTGTGGGCTAAGCCGCCGACTGCTGACCTGCTGGACGGCGTGCCCGGCCGCACCGATGAGGATGAGCTGGGTCTGACCTACCCGCAGATTGATGACTACCTGGAGGGTAAGGAAATCGACGAGGCGGCGGCCGCGAAGCTGGAGCAGATTTACCTGCGTAGCCGCCACAAGCGCACTACTCCGGTGACGATTTTTGATTCCTGGTGGAAGAACTAGGCGGAAGAACTAGCGCCTCCACTAGCGTAGAAACCAACGTAAATGCCCCGGCTCCTTTGATGGAGCCGGGGCTTTTACTATGTTTTCGCAGACCGAGGGCTATGCCTTCTGTTCGGGCTGTGCGCCGGAAACCTGGACAGTCTGAGCGTCAGATTCCTCAGAACCTTCAGCTTCTACCTCAGCTTCAGCGGGCGGCACCTTCGCCCCACCGGTGGCGAGGAACAGCACCAGACCCAGCACGCAGGCGAGCACCTGGGTGAAGGGGAACGCCCAGGTCAGGCCCTTAAAGCCGAACCACATGTTGCCGAAGTACACGGCGGGGAAGAACAGCAGCGCAATGCCGAGGGTCATCAGCATTGCCGGGCCGCCCTTACCGGCCGCCTGGAACCAAGACACGAACACGATGCTGACCGCGTTGAACACGGCGGCGAGCATGAGCGCAATCATAACCTCTTCACCGGTGTCGACAAGGCTTGCGTCGCCGACCACGGCGAGCAGTTCGCGGCGGAAAATCAGCACCGGAATGGTGATAATTGCGGAGGTTGCCACGGACAGGATCGTTGCGGTGCGCAGCGCCTCCTTCACGCGGGCGCCGTTGCGGGCACCGTACGCGTAGGCGTACAGCGGGATACCGCCCATGCACAGACCCATACACAGCATTTCGGGCACCATGTTCAGGCGCATTGCCAGGCCGAACGCCGCCACGGTGTCATCACCGTAGGAGGCGGCGAGGTTGTTCAGCAGCAAGGCGGAGAAGATCAGGTTCAGGCTCTGAATGAGCTCAGCGGCACCAACCGCAACCACGGGCTTGATGATGGCGGGGTCGAGGGAGAAGTCGCGGATATTCGCGGAGAAGTTCTCGCTCTTACGCATCAGGAACAGCAGGTAGTACAGCATGGACGCGCCGTTAGCCAGCAGCATCGCCCAACCGGCGCCGGCAATACCCATACCCATGATGGCGATGAACAGCACGTCGAAGATACAGGTGACGACGGTACCGACGATGATGCCGTACATGGACTGCTTAGCGTAGCCTTCGGAACGGACGAGCTGTTCGAGGGTGAACATACCAATCGCGAGGGGCGCGCCGAGGAACATGAGGTGCACGTAGATGCGGGTCGGTTCGTAGGAGCCACCGGATGCACCCATGATGCTGGTGATCGGGTCGGCGAGGATGAAGCCGATAGCCGCCGCAACAAGACCGGCACCGAGCGCCGAGTACAGCGCGAAGGAGGTGACGCGGTGAATTTCGTGGGCAGGCTGACCTTCGCCGAGCTTACGGGAGGCGAGGGTGGAGGCACCCAGACCGAACAGGCCGGCGATTGCCATGATGACGCCGAAGACGGGCACGCCGTAGCCGGTGGCAGCGAGGTCTTCGGTGCCGCCGTAGTGGCCGACGAAGTAGGAGTTCACCACGTTGTAGATGCTGGTGATGGCGAGGCCGAGCGCCATGGGCACGCCGAGGGAGAGGAGCGCCTTGAGGATGGGGGCGTCTTTGAGCAGGTAGATGTTCTGCGGGTCTTCGCTTGCTCCATGGGGACCCTGGGGACCATGAGAGCCGTGCGGGCCGTGTCCTGCAGCGGGTGCGGTGTTTTCAGTCTGCTGAGGTGCCATAGATTCCTGTGGTTCTGGTCTGTGTCGTGTCCGGTGCGCGGTGAATGACGCAGCTAGAAGCACGATCCGCGCAAAAAACGGGCTAGTGTATTGTACCGTTTTCACGTGGTGGCGGGTCTAGAGGTTTAGACATAAAAAGCAACGAGGCGCCCCTCCCCGTTTAGGGGTGGGGCGCCTCGCCTCATACGTATCGCATGTAGGAGCGTGAGCTATTCGAGCTCAACCGGGCCGAGCACACGTACCTCCTCAATATCCAGGATTTCCTGGATTTGGTGCAGTACGTTCGTGTCGATTCTGCCTTCGTCGCGCAGACGCTTGAGCACGCTGCGTTGCTTCTCCAAATGCCGCAAACGCAGCTCTTTCTCAAAGTCGCCCGCTTCAATAATGAGGCGGGCTTCTTCCGGAGCGTTTGCACCGTGTTTACGAACGGTGTGCAGGTTGCGGTACCTACTCGCGTTGTACATGTGTTCGTCGGCAATGCGGTCAATAACCCACTGTGGTGCACCAATTTCCTGGCCGATTTCAGCCACAGAGTCGAAGGACTCGGCAATTATCGTGCGCACTGCTTCATTAATCTCATCTTCTTCGGCGGTATCAAGCGGGATTTTTGCCCACCTAATAACGAGCGGCAGGAGCATCCCCTGAACCACCATCGACAGCAGAA
>NZ_CALJRY010000031.1 GCF_937976295.1 uncultured Rothia sp.
AGGGGCGTAATAGTCATCCTCGGCGGGGGGTACGTCGTAGTAGGGGTCGAAGGGCGGCTCATCATCCGCTACCGGTGCTGCGGGGGTGACGAGTTCGGCGGCGAACAGGCCGTCCTGTTCGGTGAAGGGCTGCTTCTGCTGTTCGGGCTTGTCGCTCATCATCTACCTCGCTGCCTAGAATACACGTTCGATATTCCATGCTACCGCATTTGCTGGGCGGCTCCCACCCGTTCGGTCATCCGCCACTACCGCATTCAATCAGAAACAAGAAAACCGCCCGCGCCTGCTAACGCAAGCGACGGGCGGTTTTCTCGTACCGGCGTGATTACCGGCTCTGTGTGCCCCCGAGACGATTCGAACGTCCGACACCTTCTTTAGGAGAGAAGTGCTCTATCCCCTGAGCTACGAGGGCGTACCTATCCAGTATAAAGCACCCCGCACCTCCGGTCGGCACAGCCCACCCAAGCCCCCAGCATCCGCCGGTAGTCACCCTGGACTCATACGGCATCCACCCAGCGTTTACCACCCTGTGTTCACCACCCGAAGACACCCGCACCCGGCGACAGAACCGCTCCTACAATGTACGAATGAGCATCTACATTGACCCGCCCACCTGGCCCGCACACGGCACCGTCTTCTCGCACCTCATCTCCGATGTGTCCCTGGCGGAACTGCACGAGTTCGCCGCAGGGGCGGGCATCAGCGAGCGCGCCTTCGATCGCGATCACTACGATGTTCCGGCGCACCTCTACGAAGACCTAGTACGGGCGGGCGCGAAGGAGCTCAGCGGCGCGCAGCTGACTCGCACGCTCATTGCTAGCGGTCTGCGGATTCCGCTTAAGGAACGCCCCGAGAAGATTCGCCCGCGTCTGCTTCGCGCCTGGGAGGCGGCGTTTACGCCCCGCCTCAATACACCCAGTCTCAAGCACGTGGAGGATCCCGCCGAGCTGCGGGCTCAACTCACGGCGCGGGTGGCTGAACTGGGTGAGAGCCTGCTGCAGGCCTGGGAGCAGCCGCACCGTGCCTACCACCACAGCGGGCACCTTTCGCAGATGCTCACCGATCTAGACCGCCTGTACGCGCATCGTGCGCAGGGTTCTACTCCCCTGGCGTTGATTCTGGCGGCGTGGTTCCACGACGCGGTCTATGAGGGCGCACCGGGTGAGGATGAGCGCCGCAGCGAGCAGCTGGCGAGCACCTCCCTGGAGCCGCTGGTTGCCGCGGGTCCACTCACCGAGCAGGAGCTGCGGATGGTGAGCCTTCTGGTGCGTGCCACGGCAACCCACGAGCTTCCCGAGTCTGCCGACCTGCCGGCGGGCTATGAACCGGCGGATATTCAGTTTTTCCTCGATGCCGATATGGCGATCCTGGCGGCTGATTCGGCGCGCTATCGCCGCTACCTGCGCGGGGTGCGTAGCGAGTACTCTCACTTTGACGATGAGGCGTTCCGTACCGGTCGCACGACCTTCCTGCGTTCTATCCTGGGTCGAGAGCGCATCTTCCTCTCCGAACAGGCTTTCACGCTCTGGGAGGAGCCCGCGCGGGCTAATCTGCGTGCTGAGCTCAGCGAGTGGGAGCAGGACCCGCAGAGGCTTCTGCAGGCTCTCGCCTCCTAGCCGCATAGGCCTAGCCGCATGCACCTAAAAACATGCCGCCGAGAATGCGCCCATACGGCGGTGCACTTTCGGCGGTCTTTTCATGGAATCGCGGTATTTTCGTGGGTTCTCTGGGGTACACAAATCTCAGGTACACAAAAGGCGCCCACCCCGTGCGGGGTAGGCGCCTTTTTGAAGTATGTTGGGCTAGACCCAGCTTCTATACGCTAAGGCTTAGAGAGCGGTGTAGTAGCCGTCAACGGACATCCAGGAGGTGGGGTG
>NZ_CALJRY010000032.1 GCF_937976295.1 uncultured Rothia sp.
TGTGAGGCGCTGGGGTGGCCCCCGGAGCCCAAGGCATACCCCCAGCTGCGCGGCCTGTGGCAGGGTGCTGAGCACCGGAGGCTCATCGTGGCGGATGGCAAATGGAGCGCCATCCCCGCCAACCCCTACCTCGTCCCCTAAACCCCCGGCCACCCCGTGTGGCCATCCAACCCACCCCCCACCAACCCAAACTGTGGTTATCCTATGAAAAAGTTCCCTGAAATCCCCATGACGACCCGAGGGGCGCTGCCGTATGACGATAGGCACCTGCGGGGGCTGAGCCTCCTGACTCCCGCCCCCTGGCGACCCCATGCCTTTCTCCATCATCGTGGCGGCGTGATGTACGAAAAAAGCGAACATTGGGAAAAGGAGCTGCAGGCCGGCTTCGTGGTCGTGGCCGTGGACCAGCAGGAAATGGACTGGGACTGGCACGAACGCTACGAATCGCTCTTCATGGTTCCATCCCTGCGGGTGTACGGGCCGAAGGGGATGCCGCCGTGGCTGCTGGCACAGCAGGCGGTGGGGCACATTACGCACTACCGCGCCCCCTCTTCCTCCGGCACGCGGTGGGAGCAGCTGGCGGCGCAGCAATCCCGTACCCCAACGCTGGACTGGAAGAAGTTCATTAGCGTCCAAACCGGCCGGGAGTGGGAACGCCGCATCTTCGGCTGTCGCTACCTGCTGTGCGGCCAGCCGTACTGGAGCGCCGCCACGGTGCACATGGCGGGCAGCGAGCTGGAACTGCGATACATGGAACAGCTGGCGGGGCCAGGGCAAAACACGGCCTCATCGGTATCTCACATCCGTGGTACTGGCCGCAAGCCGTGCTGCAGCGCTTGTACCACGAGCATATCAAGGGCTTTTACGACATTGAGGTGTAGCCTTATAATGCTACAAAACTGTACCAACGGAGGTAAGAGTGAACAGTTACATCAACCCGCTGGCGTTCCGTGATCGGTACGCGGAGGACTATTACAAGGTGGACGCGGTGCAGGAGCTGCTGAACAGGTGGCCGGGGTGGGCGTTGCATGCTGAGAAGGAGATCCTGGACATCAAGAACAGCCTGGAGCCGGAGGTGCGGAAGTATATCCAGGTGCAGGATGTGCTGGAGCGGCTGGCGGGTGGGGGGCGGCTTAAGGTGCCGAACCTGCAGGAGGTGAGTGTGCGGGAGGAGGCGCTGGCGGTGTTTGACAGTGTGGTGCCGCCGCAGTGGGTGGTAACGCTGCGGGTGCCCTATGTGGTGCTGTGCGGTCCGGAGCTCAAGAACCCGGACCTGCAGGCAGCGCGCAAGGTGCCCCAAGGCTGGTACGGGGTGACCACGGGCACCCTCGCCCTGGCGGTGCCGGAGCTGGAGATGTGGGCGGAGGCGCTGCTGGAGTGTGCCAAGAGGGGCTGGATGGACGCTCAGGGGCTGGTGCACCTGTGGGGGCAGCCGTGTGAGACGCCCCCCGAGGTGGCGTTCAAGCCCATTCTTATCTTCACTGGCCGCAACGCAAACCTTCAGAAACTCGAGCGCATGGTGGACAAGGACGAGTTGGACCGCCCTACCCGCCTGTGTGGCCATCGCTGGGCGCTGTGCTCGCAGCTCACGATGGGGCAGACGCTGTGGGTGCTGGGCCGGCTGTGGGCGGAGGGGCTGATGGGCCGCGCGGTGGTGCCGCAGCAGCTGCTGCAGCTGTGCAAGATGCTGAACCTGGAACAATATGAACCGAGGTGGTTTGAATGAAGATCTACGATCTGTGGTTTGACTATGAGCAGGACAAGAGCGAGCCGGGGCCGTTGCTGGAGCTGCTGAAAACTGACCCGGCGGCGTTCAAGGCGGAGTTCGAGCTCTGCGATCAAGACAACGAGGGGGGCGAGACCTCTCTGCAGTGGCTGCAGCGGGAGCTGCGCATGAAGCCCCAGGAACAGCATGATACGATGTACAAATTCGTGCGCTCCTGGAAAACCATGATGCAGCGGCGGGGCCGCGAGACGGGGGCGGTGCCCCCCGGCGGCTATTGCATCCATCCGTTCATCGTGGAGGTGGACATGGACACCATGAGCGCCGAGGAGCTGTTTGCGCTGCCCGTGTTTGCTGCACAGCGCCGGTGGTGCCTGATTGTGGAAGTGGACAGCACGGGCGAGGGGGTGGGCAGTGGGATTTACCAGCACGTGGAGGATGGGCTGGGGGCGCTGCCGAACAACATGGGGGCGGTGCATTGGATTAGCCACGGGGTGTGGGTGTACTACGCCAACGGCTACCAGTTTAGCCGCGCGGAGGTGTATGACTACATGGCGCGGCACAAGCTGCTGGACAGGATGCCGTGGCCGAAGGTAGTGGAGGTGGTGAACCCGGAGCTGCGCATGACGGACGAGAACCCGCTGCTGGAGTGGGAGGACTGGACGGACAAGCCCTACGCACACAGCCGGGGTGCCAGATGCTGCCGGGTGGCCGCCATGGATGCGGACGTGGTGCCGGCGGTGGCAAAGCGGTGCTACGATGGGTACTTTACGGCCGGCACGAGAGGTCGTGCAGCGGTGGTGGAGGTGCCTGTGGGGTGGCCGGATGAGGCGTACATGTACGCGCTGGCGGAAGCGGTGCGGCGGTGGCCCAGCACCTACAATTTCCTGTCTTTCATGGTTCAGGAGAGTGAAGAATGAACGTACCGGGTTACATGCGGGAGCTGCTGGACGGGATGGCGCAGAAATGCGCCTACAAGGGACATGTGACGGCGGCCGCCTGGAACGTGGTGTCTGGGGTCCTGCAGGACACCCCCGAGGAGGGGTGGCAGGGGGCCATGGGCG
>NZ_CALJRY010000033.1 GCF_937976295.1 uncultured Rothia sp.
CCCTCGATGCGAGGGTGGTTAGAGGAATGAGACGCGATGGTGCCTTGCGGGGTTGAGAAGCAGTTTCGGAACCGCGATGAAATATTGCAGTTTTTAATGTTTTCTGCAAAATTTTGGTGACAGATTCCGGGAATATGACAGGTGCTTCAAGTAGTGCTCAAAGCTTAAATTTGCCTGTTTCATGCGGAATTTACGCGGGATCCCCGAGAATTGCGTGACTATTCTCACACAAAATTCATGGATTGTGACACGCCAGCCACCACTGCCCTGCAGGGCACCGTAATGCCCCACAAGGCACCGCACGCTACATATCGATGCTCTCAGCATCCAGCTGATGAGCACCCGCAATGATGAACTCCTTACGCGGAGCCACCTCAGAACCCATCAACAGAGAGAACGCACGCTCGGCAGCCTCCGCATCCTCAATGCGAATACGGCGCAACATGCGATGACGCGGATCCATCGTCGTCTCAGCCAACTGGTCGGCATCCATCTCGCCCAGACCCTTATAACGCTGAATGGGTTCCTTATAAGACACACCCTGCGCCTGCAAAGAATCCAGAAGCTCGTGCAGCTGCTTCTCCGAGTAGGTGTACACCATCTCGTTCGGCTTGCCGCGGCGCACCACCTCCACACGATGCAGAGGCGGAACCGCAGCATACACGCGACCGGCCTCAATCAGCGGACGCATGTAACGGTAGAACAGGGTCAGCAGCAGGGTACGAATGTGGGCACCGTCCACGTCCGCATCGGTCATCATAATGACCTTGCCGTAGCGAGCCGAGTCCAGGTCAAAAGTACGACCAGAGCCCGCGCCGATCACCTGAATCAGCGCCGCGCACTCAGCATTCGCGAGCACATCAGTCACCGAAGCACGCTGAGTGTTCAGGATCTTACCGCGAATCGGCAGCAGAGCCTGATACGAGGAAGAACGCGCCAAACGCGCCGTGCCCAGCGCCGAGTCACCCTCCACAATGAACAGCTCAGAATGCTCAACATTGGTCGAACGGCAATCCACCAGCTTGGTGGGCATGGACGAAGACTCCAACGCGGTCTTACGGCGCTGAGTTTCCTTATGGATGCGCGCCGAGACGCGGGTCTTCATCTCAGAGACGACCTTCTCACACAGAGCGGTCGCCTGAGCCTTCTCCGCACGGGCGGTCGACTCCAGGCGAGCCTTCAGGGCATCACCCACGACCTTCGACACAATCTGGCGAACCGCAGGAGTACCCAGAATCTCCTTGGTCTGGCCCTCAAACTGCGGCTCAGCAAGACGCACGGTCAGCACGGCGGTCAAGCCGGCGAGAACGTCATCCTTCTCAATCTTGTCGTTACCCACCTTGTACTTGCGGGCGTTATCGGCAAGGTGCTTGCGCATCACGCGCAGCAGGCCCTGCTCAAAACCGGTAGTGTGGGTACCGCCCTTGGGGGTGGCAATAATGTTCACGAAGCTACGGACCGTCGTCTCATAGCCAATGCCCCAGCGCAGCGCAACGTCCACTTCACAATCGCGCTCCACATCGGTCAGCTGCGAGCGGCCGTCCTCGCCCAGCACGGGCACGGTCTCGGTGAAAGAGCCGCTACCGCTAAAACGCCAGGTGTCGGTAATACGCTCATCGTGCGCCAAGAACTCGACGAACTCGCTAATGCCGCCGTCGTACTGGAAAACTTCCTCGTGGGGCTCCAACTCACCGGGGGTGCCGGGCAGGCGGCGCTCATCGCGGATGCAAATACGCAGACCCGGAATGAGGAACGCGGTCTGGCGCGCACGAGCCGCCAAGTCCTCGTAGCTGAACTTGGCGTCGGGGGTGAAAATCTGCGGGTCAGCCCAATAGCGCACACGGGTGCCGGTCACGCCGCGCTTAGCGCGACCCACAATCTGCAGGGCGTCAGTGCCCTCGGTTGCGGGAGTGAACGGATCATCGGGCTTGGGGGTGCGGCCGGACTCGAAGAAGCCGGGAATGCCGTGGCGGAAAGACATCTGGTAGGTCTTCGAACCGCGGTCCACCTGCACGTCCAGGCGGGAAGACAGCGCGTTCACCACGGAAGCGCCCACGCCGTGCAAACCACCGGAGGCATTATAGGAGCCGCCGCCAAACTTACCGCCGGCGTGCAGCTTGGTGAACACGACCTCCACACCGGACAGGCCGGTGCGCGGCTCAATATCGGTGGGGATACCGCGGCCATCATCGCGCACCTCAACCGAACCGTCACGGTACAGAATGACCTGAATGGACTGACCGAAACCGGCGAGTGCCTCATCCACCGAGTTGTCGATAATCTCCCAGAGGCAGTGCATCAGGCCGCGGGAGTCGGTGGAGCCGATGTACATGCCGGGGCGTTTGCGTACAGCTTCCAGACCTTCCAGCACGGAGAGGTGACGGGCGGTGTAGTTCGAAGACGCCACGGGAATCCTTTCGGCAAGTGATGACTGTGTGTTCTCTGCAGGTGTTCCCCGCAGGTGTTTTCTGCAGGTAATCTCTGCGAATATGCTCTGCAGATGTTCTCAGCACGGCAAGCTCACGGAGGGGAGATAGAAACGCTCCGGCTTGCGCTCATAGTGCTCTAAGTTTCTATTCTATCGTGGCTTGTTGTCCGCTTCTGCCTGCATCGTCATTAGGTACTGCACGGTCATAAGGCTCTTCCGAGAGAATAAAACAGCAGAAAAGCACCGGTTGCTACTCCCCTGCGGGGTACCTACCGGTGCTTTAGACTCTGCGGTTTTAAGTCATAAGTTTTGAGGGTTCGCTCGGAAACGTCTCATTGCGAGGGCAACGTTTTAGTGCGCCTCACCCGTGGCACGCGAGGAGCTTTCGTGACGGTTCGTGACCATGATATTGGACTTGAAGTAGAACTCTTCGGGCAACTCATTCGTGACCGGGCCGTGCGGGAATTCGCTGAGCTTCGGCACGAAGTACCAGTCCATCAGCTCGCCGCTGCTCTGCTTGAGCACGCGGCGTTCCCTCATGGCGTGGCGTACCTTGCGGCGCAGGCGCGGGCTGTCTTTCAGGGTGCTGGTGAAGACCCACGGAGTCTCGTAGCCCTCGACAATCGTGCCGAAGGTGATGCGCAGGTTGCCGTTCTCGTCGGCATCCATCGTGAAGTCGCCGTCTGCAATATCGGTGAAGGCGACCATCCAACTGTGGCGGCGTTCGTAGCTTTCACGGGTGGTCTGCAGTGCCGCAATGATGCGGTGGTCGACCAGTAGCTCCACCTTGCGTTCGGTGATTTCACCCAGGCGGGCGTAGGAGCCGAAGGCGCGGTTCGCGCCACTGCGGCGAGGCCACTTGGTCACCGCGCCGTGCGGCACCTCCCCCGCAAAGGTGAAGGGACCGGTGATGGTGCCGGGCAGGCGCAGACGCTCAAACGGCGCCGTCGGCAGGAAGGTCGTCAGCAGCTGATCGGAGCTGACCGACTTACCCCAGCGCGCCATCTCAAAAATAGTCGGTTCGGGGCCCACCGGGTAGAGGCGCGGCATCTTGCGACCGAACTCGTCAAAGCCCTCAATAAACTCACCGTTGGAGCTGTACCCGGGCATGGTCGCACCGAGCGGGCGAGTCCACGACCCCGAATACGGCTTGGTCAGGTGCGGGTTCTCCACCGGCAGGATGCTGGTGCGAGCGCCCAGGTAGGCGGGCATGCGCGAGAGGTTACGCCAGGCGAACTTCGCGGCAACCGCCTCGCGCCACCACATCGGGCGCTTGCCGGGGGTCTGACCGCCCAGGCAGTGCATGAGCAGCCAGAATCCAGCCCAGCCGAGGCAACCTACGGCAACCACGCAGAGACTAATCGTCAGCACGGTGTGCAGGGTTCCGGTCGCCCAGATGTTCGTGGCGATCAGAGCCATGAACGCCACCCACGCCGCCATGACGTAGGGGCCGAGCGTAATCATCGGGTCAACCACCTTCACGGCGGCAATGACGCGGCGGTTCAGTCCACGCCACACGTAGGAGTACGCCCAGCATCCGGCGGCAAGGGCGAGTGCCATCAGCAGAAGAAGGATGAGCATCGGTGTGTCTCTTTCGCTGCAGGTTTTTCTACCGCGGTCGGTGACAGCAAGCATCGGGCAGATGCAGTGTTGAAAGGCTCTTCAATAGCAAAACTCGCCTGCCGAAGGTACCTTCAGCAGACGAGTTTCTTGGGTGTCACTAACCTTGAGGTAAAGCTTCTCACACTATTGTGCCTTTAATTGGTATCTCCGTGGGGGATTTTAGAGGGGTGCGCGAAAAAATCGCACCTAACCTCGCGTTTTCACCCAACAGAGCGGCACAGCGAGTATGCTCTGGTGCCTCAGCGACGGTTCTAGGAAGCCAGCGCCGTAGCAATCTGAGGAATCAGCGCCTCAAAAGCACGCGCACGGTGGCTAATCGAGTTCTTAATCTCGGCGGGAATCTCAGCGCACGACTTGCCAGCGTACTGACCCTCGTACAGGGCGTTCTCACCGTTCAGCTCCACGGGGCGCAGAATCGGGTCGTAACCGAAGCCGCCCTCCCCCGCCGGCGCGGTCAGCAGCTCGCCGGGCAGCTCGCCGTACTCGACCGCCTCAAAACCGTTCGGGGAGGCAACCGACGCCGCGCAGCAGAACTTCGCGCCGCGGTGCTCGGCAGGAATATCGCTCAGCTGAGCCAGCAGCAGGTTCAGGTTCGCGGTGTCATCGCCGTGGCTACCCGCCCAGCGCGCCGAGAAAATACCGGGAGCGCCGTTGAGCACATCCACCGACAGGCCGGAATCGTCAGCAATAGCAACCAGGCCGGTTGCCTCGGCAACAGCGCGCGCCTTCAGCAGGGAGTTCTCAGCGAAGGTCACGCCGGTCTCGGGAACATCGGGTGCGTTCACGCTGGAGGCGTCAACCACCTGGGTGTCAACGTCCAGGCCGTCAATGCGTCCGCGCAGAATTTCGCGCAGTTCCTTGAGCTTGCCCTTATTGTGGCTTGCCAGAACAATCTTTGCCTCTGCCATAGTTTCTCCTTGTCGACGGAACTAGTTACTGGGACGGGTTAGTGTGCCAGTGCTTCACGCTGAATCTGAGCCAGCTCTGCGGTGCCTTCCAGCGCCAGGTCGAGCAGGCTGTTGAGCTCGTCGCGGTCGAAGGGCGCGCCCTCTGCGGTGCCCTGAACCTCAACGAACTTGCCGCTGCCGGTGACGACCACGTTCATGTCGGTCTCAGCACGCACGTCCTCGGTGTAGGGCAGATCCAGCATGGGGGTGCCATCAATAATGCCCACCGAAATTGCGGACACCGAATCGATCAGCGGGTTCGCCTTAGCGGGCAGAATCTTCTGCTCCTTCGCCCAGGTAATAGCGTCAGCCAACGCCACGTACGCGCCGGTAATGGAGGCGGTGCGGGTGCCGCCGTCAGCCTGCAGAACATCGCAGTCGAGCACGATGGTGTTCTCGCCCAGCTCATCCATGTTGATGACCGCGCGCAGGGAGCGACCGATCAGGCGAGAAATCTCGTGGGTGCGGCCACCCACGCGGCCCTTGAGCGACTCGCGAGAAGAACGGGTGTTGGTGGCGCGCGGCAGCATCGCGTACTCGGCGGTCACCCAGCCCTTACCTTCGCCCTTGAGCCAGCGCGGCACGCCCTCGGTGAAGGATGCGGTGCACAGCACGCGGGTGTTGCCGAACTCGATGAGGGCGGAACCCTCAGCGTTGCGGGACCAGCCGCGGGTAATGGTGATGGGGCGCAGTTCGTTGAGGGCGCGGCCGTCTTCGCGGGTTGCAGTCATGGGTTCTCCTTGAATCTGTCTGCAGGGTCTGTGTCTGTCTGTTAAATCTATGTCGAAAAGTGGGCGGGGCTGAGCGCAGTTTGCACTAGTCCGGTTTGTTTTAGCCCAGCTCGGGTTTAGCCTAGTCCAGCTCGGGCTTCGCCTAATCTAGCACGGGCTTAGGGAGCGCAATCGCGGTGTTCAGCGGCGGGTCGAGCACCTCCACCACATTCAGGGTGGACGTGACCGGGTGAGCCTCCGTCGGGCGCGGGTAGATGCGGTAGCTTGCCGCCATTTCGGCAATGCCGACCGGGCCGGAGAAGGCACTACGCGCCTCCGCGTAGGCGATGTCCGGGTCGTTCCACACGGGCAGGTGGGTCAGCAGCAGGTTACGCACGCCCGCCTCCGTTGCAGCCTCGCCGGCACGCTTGCCGGTCAGGTGAATACCGCGCAGGGCGTCATCGCGGCCCTCCTGGTATGCCGCCTCGCAGAGGAACAGGTCAGCGCCGCGTGCAGCCTTAACCAGGCCCTCGCACAGGTCGGTATCGCCCGAGTACGAGAACACGGTGTGACCCTCGCGGTCGTTGCAGGTGATACGCAGGGCGTACGGGTCCTTCGAGGGGTGAACCACGCGGAACGGCTCCACGCGGAACGGCCCGATCTGCACGGGCTCGCCCTCGGTCCAGGTGTGGTACTCGAACTCGGTGCTCATGCCCGGATCCGGGTCCAGGCCGTGAGTCACCGAAAGGTACTCGTTAATCGCGGCGGGACCGTACAGCGGAATGCGGCCCTTGGGCCAGCCGCGCGGATCCCACTTGACCGCCACGTGCAGACCGGACAGGTCGATGCAGTGGTCCGGGTGCAGGTGCGAAATCAGAATCGCGTCAATATCGCTCAGGTCGATATGGCGCTGGAGCATGCCGAGTGAGCCGTTGCCCATGTCCATGATGATGCGCCAGGTTCGACCCGCGAAGTCCGTGGCGGTGAGCATATAGCAACTAGCCGGTGAGACGGGGCCGGGAAAGGAGCCCGTGCAACCGATAACGGTTAGACGCATGAGGTGTCGTCCTTAAGGGTGGTGCCGGAAAATTCGGTGCCCGCGGAGGTGTGTGCCGTCTCCGCAGGTTCTACCGATTCGTCGATGTTGATGTTGCGGTGTGCCGCAAGCATTTCGGGGGTGAGTGCCGCCAGCGAGCCGGTCGGGTAGCGTTCCGCCACGGAGCTGGTGTGGCGCACGTTGGTGACCTCGGGGCCGAGGAAGCGGCGCGCCAGCTGCGAGAACGTCTCAGATTCGCCTGTGGCGAGGAATTCGTGGCGCGGGTTTTCCTCGGGGACCGGGCTTTCAATGGCGTGGTTGAGCAGTTCGCGGTACACGTCCTTCGCGGTCTCATCCGCGGAGGAAACCAGGGTGACGTCCTCACCCATAATGTAGGAAATCACGCCGGCCAGCAGCGGGTAGTGGGTACAGCCGAGCACGAGGGTGTCCACGCCTGCGTCCTTGAGCGGCTGCAGGTACTCGCGGGCGGTCTCCAGCAGCTCGGGGCCGGAGGTAATGCCCTTCTCCACGAACTCCACGAAGCGCGGGCACGCCACCGAGTGCACCTCAAGGTTTGGGGTGATCGCGAAAGTGTCCTCGTAGGCGCGGGAGGTGACGGTCGCCTCCGTCGCAATCACGCCGATCTTGCGGTTGCGGGTTGCGGCGAGCGCACGGCGGGCGGCGGGCTGAATCACCTCAATGACGGGGATGCCGTACTGGCGGGTGTAGCGTTCGCGGGCGTCGCGGAGCACCGCTGCGGAGGCGGTGTTGCAGGCGATGACGAGCATTTTCACGCCGGAGTCGACGAGTTCGTCCATGATGCGTAGCGCGTTGGCGCGTACTTCTGCGATTTTGAGGGGGCCGTAGGGTCCGTGGGCGGTGTCGCCGACGTAGATGATGCGTTCGTGAGGCAGCTGGTCCATGATGGCGCGTGCCACGGTGAGTCCGCCGACTCCGGAGTCGAAGACGCCGATGGGTGCCGCGGCGGTGGGGCCTACGGGCGCGGGGCTACCCCAGGGGGTGCGGGCACGGTAGGGATTGGTTGCGTCGATGCTGTCACTCATGTTTCACCTACACTTCGTTATCGGTCGGGTACCACGTTCTATGCTAACTCGCTAAGGTTACCCATTTATTCCATAGAGCGGTTAGATGAGTCGAGAACCACCATTATGTGGTTGTCTATGACGATGGTTTGAGGGGTAATTCGAAAAATTCGTTCTATTCTTGCTCGTTTGCCCCGCCAAAGTTTGCCCCGCCAAATACTCCGCCGGGCGCATCCTCTTCTTCGTCGTCTAGCCCGTCGAGCATGGCGAGCATGAGCGAGTCCTGAACCCAGGAGACGAAGTTGTACACCACAGCCATGTACTCTTCCTGGGTCTCGACCTTGGAGGGATCGGTGAACGTAGCAATATCTTCGGCGGTGTCTTCGTCCACGATGTAGAGGCGGTCTGCGAGCACCAGGCGAATATCGCCGAGCGCGGCGGCCCAGGCGCGGGCGTGCTCCTCGTTCAGGCGCAGGTCGCTGGATTCAATGTCGAAGGCGAGCATGGCGAGGTTTGCGCGTTTGGTTTCGCGCAGGTCGCGTTCGGTGTAGCGACGGTATTCGGTGGCAGCCTCGTCGTCGCTACTTGCGGCGGGTAGCAGGCGTGCTACGGCGCTGTCGGCGGGAACGGTGGGGTTTTCGGTGATGCCGACCAGCGCCTCCAGCGGGTCGACGGTGCCGCCGTCAGCGGTGGTGTCTGCCGGGCGCAGTAGCGCGCGCACGTCTTCGGCGAGTTCGCGGAGCATGACGAGCTTGTTATCGGGGGTGAATCCGGGGAGTACTCGGGCGGCGTGCATATCGTCAATGAGTTTGCCGCCGAACTCGAGGTAGAGCTTCCCGCCGAATTGGGCGCGACGCTCGGCGATGTGCTGGGACTGTAGTTGGATGTACTTGTCTCGATCGAAACCGATCCGGTGCACGAAGGTCTCCGTCCTTGCTGGGATCGTTCCCCGCTCGGCTCTCCATCGTATCGGCACTTTCACTCCTGTCCTAGCCGCTTGGAGTTCGGAGCGTCACACACTGTTTTACCGTCACACGATGTGCCTTTGCATCGCCCAACGGGTCAGTTCATTGCGGTTGGACAGCTGGAGTTTACGCAGCACCGCTGACACGTGCGTCTCCACGGTCTTGACGGAGATGAACAGTTCGTTGCCGACTTCTTTGTAGGTGTAGCCGCGGGCGATGAGCCTCATGACTTCCTGTTCGCGTGCGGATAGCAGGTCGAGTTCGTTGTCTCCGATGGCGACTTGGCCCAATAGCTGCATAATTTCGTTTGAAGACCGCGGCGGGTCGGAGTTCAGCGTCGGGTTGAATTCAAACAGCGGCTGGTCTTTTGCCGTCAGGATGAGCCGGATCGGTTCTCCCGACTCATCGCGGTCGCGGATTTCAGCTCGGAGGGTGATGCGCGGATCAA
>NZ_CALJRY010000034.1 GCF_937976295.1 uncultured Rothia sp.
ACCTGGGTTGGTGTTGGTATCAAGCGCAAGGGCCTGGGTGGCTTCTTCAAGGACATCACCATGCCTTCGGGTCTGCCGGTGTGGATTTACCCCATCCTGATTCCGATCGAGTTCTTCTCGAACCTGCTGATTCGTCCCGCAACTCACGCACTGCGTCTTTTCGCGACCATGTTCGGTGGTCACCTGGCGCTGATGGTTGCAGCCAGCATGGTGACCTACATGGTTGAGACTCTGGGTGGCATCGGCTACCTGGCTGCTGTTGCTCCCGGTGCTCTGGGCCTGTTCCTGTACTTCCTGGAATTCATGATTCAGTGCATCCAGGCTTATGTGTTCGCTCTGCTGCTGGCTGTGTACCTGCAGGGCTCGGTTTCCGAGGGACACTAAACTCTCTAGTTTTTTAGGTTTTCGCGTTCGTCATTGGGCGTGAATAAAGCAACCCACACGTTCACTGTGCGGGCTATTAACTCAAATCAAACTCTGTTCGGTCCGGGTATGCTCCCGGTCGAACACTGTTGAAAGGAAAAATAATGGTTGGTTCCATCACTGCGGTTGGCTACGGTCTGGCAGCTATTGGCGGCGGCATCGGCGTGGGTCTGATCTTCGCGGCATACATGACCAGCGTTGCTCGTCAGCCCGAGTCCCAGAAGACCCTGCAGCCCATGCTGTTCCTGGGCTTCGCACTGGTCGAGGCACTGGCAATTCTGGGCCTGGTTCTCGTCTTCATCAAGTAACCGGCTCTGCCACATCCTAAACGACCCATCCCATAGAACAGGATTCCCTCCATGATTTATCTGGCAAGCGAAGGGGGAGCGGAGGCAACTTCGAACCCCCTGATTCCCGACGTCGGGGAAATTGTCATTACCCTCATCGGATTCCTGATCCTCTACTACATCGTTGCTAAGTACGTTGTCCCGGCGTTCGAGAAGATTTACCAGGACCGTAAGGAAGCAATCGAAGGTGGCCTTGCCAAGGCCGAGAAGGCACAGGCAGAGGCTGCAGCGGCTCGCGATGAGTACACCCAGCAGCTCGAAAGCGCTCGACTGGAGGCTCAGAAGATTCGTGAAGAGGCACGCGCAGAGGGCGAGGCAATCATTGCCGATGCTCGCGAGCGTGCAACCGCTGAGGCTCAGCGCATTAGCGATAATGCAGCAAAGGCTATCGAGGCAGAGCGTGCGGCAGCAGCAGTGTCCCTCCGTTCCGAGGTTGGCACTCTTGCTACGACCCTTGCCGGCAAGATTGTGGGCGAAGCCCTCAACGATGATGAGCGATCGGCCCGTGTGGTAGATCGTTTTCTTGCTGACCTTGAAACCGAGAAGCAGAACGCAGGTGCGGCTCGGTAATGGCAGGAGTATCTACTGAATCACTGAGCAAGGTGGAAGAGGTGCTGGAAGCTCACGCTTCCCTGCAGCCTTTGAACCTGGCGAGCGAGCTTTTCGCTGTGGTTGATATTCTCGACCACAACGGCACCCTGCGCCGTGCTGTCACCGATTCTTCGCGTGATGCAGCAGCACGTCAGGGTATCGCTAACACCGTCTTCGGCGGCAAGATCTCTTCTCAGGCTATGGCTGTGCTCACCAGTGCGGTGGCTCAGCGCTGGTCTGATGATGCTGATCTGGCGAACGCCCTGGAGCGTGCAGCAGTGCTCGCCGTGACCGCATCGGCTCAGTCTCGCGGTGGCGTGGACGCCCTGGACGAGGTGCTCAACGAACTACTCACCTTTGTGCGTACCGTTGATTCCAACGCTCAGGCGCAGGAAGCGCTGTCCGACCATCAGGCAAGCAAAGAAGCAAAGAAGAAGCTCGCCGTGGCGCTCGGTGGCCCCGCCACCACCGCCGAAGGTGTGCTTCTGCTCGAACGAGTTGGCTCCAACCCCCGCGGCCGTCACGCTGCACGGGTAGCCGATGAGTTCGCAGAAATCATCGTCACGCGACAGAACCGTTACATTGCGCGAGTAACTAGCGCGATTACGCTGTCGCAGGCACAGCTTGAACGTCTCGGTCGCGCACTCAACGCTGTGTACGGCCGTGAGCTGAAGCTCGACGTTTCGGTGGACCCCGCCGTTCTGGGCGGTCTGCGTGTTCAGGTGGGCGACGAGGTGATCGACGGTACCGTCGAGACCCGCATGTCCGACCTGACTCGTTCCATCGGCTAGCGGCTCAAGCTAGCGACGCTGAACCGTTCGTCGCAACGGTGATTTAGAAGATACCTCGGGTAGCGGGTGCGTGGCTGATGCCTCCTTTACAGAAGCGGCGGCATTGCCCGCCCGTTCAACCCGAATTGCAAGTTTCGGTTGGTTCCGTTGACGGAACGCAACCACAATGAGAGAGCAGGGACACAAGATGGCCGAACTGACCATCAATGCCGAAGATGTCCGTAATGCGCTGAACGAGTTTGCAGCGTCTTACGAACCCGGCAATGCAGAACGTGTTGAGGTGGGTCGAGTTGTATCGGCCTCCGACGGTATCGCTCGTGTCGAGGGCCTTCCCTCGGTTATGGCGAATGAGCTGCTTCGTTTCGAAGACGGCACCCTCGGCCTCGCACAGAACCTGGATACCCGCAATATTGGTGTGATTGTCCTGGGTGACTTCACCGGTATTGAAGAGGGCCAGGTTGTACACCGCACCGGTGAGGTCCTCTCGGTGCCCGTTGGCGACGCGTACCTCGGTCGCGTTGTTGACCCCCTCGGTAACCCGATCGATGACCTGGGTCCCATTGAGTCCGAAGGTCGCCGCGCACTGGAGCTGCAGGCTCCCGGCGTGACCCAGCGTAAGTCGGTTCACGAGCCGCTGCAGACAGGTCTGAAGGCAATCGACTCGATGATTCCGATCGGTCGCGGTCAGCGTCAGCTGATCATTGGTGACCGCCAGACCGGTAAGACCGCTATCGCGATCGACACCATTCTGAACCAGAAGGACAACTGGGCTTCGGGTGACCCCAACAAGCAGGTTCGATGCATCTACGTGGCTGTTGGCCAGAAGGCATCCACCATTGCAGCTGTCCGCCACACCCTTGAGACTCGCGGCGCGCTGGAGTACACCACCATCGTGGCATCTCCCGCATCCGACGCAGCAGGCTTCAAGTACCTGGCACCCTACACCGGTTCGGCTATCGGCCAGCACTGGATGTACGGTGGCAAGCACGTCCTCATCATCTTCGACGACCTGTCGAAGCAGGCAGAAGCATACCGCGCTGTGTCCCTGTTGCTGCGCCGCCCGCCGGGACGTGAAGCATACCCCGGTGACGTCTTCTACCTGCACTCCCGCCTGCTGGAGCGTTGCGCTAAGCTCTCTGACGACCTGGGCGCAGGCTCGATGACCGGCTTCCCGATTATTGAGACCAAGGCAAACGACGTTTCCGCCTTCATCCCGACCAACGTCATCTCCATTACTGACGGCCAGATCTTCCTGCAGTCCGACCTGTTCAACGCTAACCAGCGTCCGGCAGTCGACGTCGGTATCTCCGTCTCCCGTGTTGGTGGTGCCGCACAGACCAAGGCTATGAAGAAGGTCTCCGGTACCCTGAAGCTGGAGCTGGCACAGTACCGTGCTATGGAAGCGTTCGCAATGTTCGCATCCGACCTGGACGACGCAACCAAGGCACAGCTGACCCGCGGTTCTCGCCTGACCGAGCTGCTGCGTCAGCCGCAGTACACCCCGTACGCGGTTGAAGAGCAGGTTGTCTCCATTTGGGCTGGTACCTCCGGTCACCTCGACGACATTGAGGTTTCCGACGTGCTGCGCTTCGAGGAAGGCTTCATCGAGTACCTGCGTCACAAGACCTCGGTACTGACCGATATCGCTTCCTCCGGCAAGCTTGAGGATGACACCGTTGCCGCGCTGAAGACCGCAATTGCTGAATTCAAGCAGGGTTTCAAGTCTGAGGGCAGCAGCCACCTCGTCGACGCAGGTCACGAGGAGCACAAGGCAGCTCGCGATAGCGACATCACTCAGGAAACCATCGGTTAGCGATTAGTCCTCGCCTTCTCCCCGCCTCAGCTATGAGGCTGGGGCGGGGCAGAAAGCAAGGAGAAAGGAAGCTCTATGGGAGCCCAGATTAGGGTTTACCGACAGAAGATTGCTTCGACGTCGTCTATGAAGAAGATCTTCAAGGCGATGGAGATGATCGCGACCTCCCGCATTAACAAGGCTCGTAACGCTGCTCAGGCAGCCGGCCCTTACGCGAACGCTCTGACCCGCGTGGTGACTGCGGTTGCGACTCAGCAGGGCATCAAGCACCCGCTGATTCACAAGCCGCACGAGTTCGGAACCCACGAACACCACCGCTCCGCAATCCTGGTTCTCACCAGTGACCGCGGCCTGGCTGGTTCGTACTCCTCCGCTATCCTGCGTCGTACCGAATCTCTGATTGAGAAGCTGCGCTCTAACGGCCAGGAGGTACAGCTGTACCTGGTTGGTCGTAAGGCAAAGGCTTACTTCGAGTTCCGTGAGCGCCCCTACGCTCGTGCGTGGGAAGGCCACACCGATGCACCTCGCGTTGAAACCGCCGTCGAAATTCGTGACGCGCTGCTCGAAGCCTACAACACGCCCATCGAAGAGGGCGGCGTAGACGAACTGCACATCGTGTACACCGAGTTCAAGTCGATGGTTGTTCAGGAACCCAAGATCCTGCGCCTGCTGCCCATCCACGTGGCTGAGGCAAAGGCTATGGGCGAGGAAATCGTTCCCGACCAGGAACTGACCAAGGCTGAGTACGAGCAGGCGGCATCCTTCGAGTTCGAGCCCTCCGCTGAGGATGTGCTCAACGAGCTGCTGCCGCGCTACGTTGCATCCCGTATCTTCTCCTGCCTCCTGCAGGCAGCAGCAAGTGAGCTGGCATCCCGCCAGCGCGCGATGAAGACCGCAGGTGACAACGCTGAGACGCTGATTACCAAGTACACCCGTTTGATGAACAACGCACGTCAGGCGGAAATTACTCAGGAGCTCTCCGAAATCGTGGGCGGCGCAGACGCCCTCGGCTCCTAGTATCGGTACGCCAACGAAGCCATCAACTGTCCAAACTTTCTAAGTAAGTGAGAAATATGACTGCCACCTACAACGAATCGGTCTCCGCACCGACTCAGGGCGCAACGGGTCGTATTGCCCGCGTCATCGGCCCCGTGGTCGACGTCGAGTTCCCCGCCGGTCAGGTCCCCGAGATTTACAACGCTCTGACCACCGAGCTGACCCTCGACGGTCGCACCCGCACCATCACCTTCGAGACCGCACAGCACCTGGGCGACTCGATCGTTCGCGCTATCTCCCTGCAGCAGACTGACGGCCTGGTCCGCGGTCAGGCTGTAGTCGACACCGGCGCACCGATCTCCGTCCCCGTTGGTGACGGCGTGAAGGGCCACATCTTCAACGTTCTCGGTGACGCACTTGACGTGCCGAACTCCGAGATCAAGGCTGACACCTACTGGCCGATCCACCGTGCCGCCCCCGGCTTCGCAGAGCTGGAAGGCTCCACCGAAATGCTGGAGACCGGTATTAAGTCCATCGACCTTCTGACCCCCTACATCAAGGGCGGTAAGATCGGTCTGTTCGGTGGTGCAGGCGTGGGTAAGACCGTGCTGATCCAGGAAATGATTACCCGTGTGGCTCGTAACTTCGGTGGTACCTCCGTGTTCACCGGTGTTGGCGAGCGTACCCGTGAGGGTAACGACCTGTGGGTCGAAATGGAAGAAGCAGGCGTTCTGAAGGACACCGCTCTTGTGTTCGGCCAGATGGATGAGCCCCCGGGAACCCGTCTGCGCGTGGCACTGACCGGTCTGACCATGGCGGAGTACTTCCGCGATGTTCAGAACCAGGACGTGCTGCTGTTCATCGACAACATCTTCCGTTTCACTCAGGCAGGTTCTGAGGTTTCCACCCTGCTGGGTCGCATGCCCTCCGCAGTGGGTTACCAGCCGAACCTTGCCGACGAAATGGGTCTGCTGCAGGAGCGTATTACCTCCACCCGCGGTCACTCCATCACCTCCATGCAGGCAATTTACGTGCCTGCGGATGACTACACCGACCCGGCGCCGGCAACCACCTTCGCGCACCTGGATGCGACCACCGAGCTCTCTCGTGAAATCGCATCGCGCGGTCTGTACCCGGCAATTGACCCGCTGTCCTCCACCTCCCGAATTCTGGACGCACAGTACATCGGTCAGGAGCACTACGACACCGCAATTCGCGTGAAGGCTATTCTGCAGGAAAACAAGGAACTGCAGGACATCATCGCGATTCTGGGTGTGGACGAGCTCTCCGAGGAGCAGAAGATCGTCGTGGCACGTGCACGCCGTATCGAGCAGTTCCTCTCCCAGAACACCTACACTGCAAAGCAGTTCACCGGTGTCGAGGGTTCGACCGTTCCGCTGAAGGACACCATCGAGTCCTTCCAGATGATCTGCAACGGCGATGTCGACCACATCCCCGAGCAGGCGTTCTACAACATTGGTGGTATGGACGACGTTATGCGCCGCTACGAGGAAATCAAGGCACAGACTGGAGCTAAGTAATCATGGCTCTGAAAGTTGAAGTTGTTTCCCGCGAACGCGTCGTGTGGACTGGCGAAGCGAACTACGTTCGTGCACGCTCCGTCAGCGGTGACCTCGGCATCCTGCCGGGCATGATCCCCACCTGCACGCTGCTGGCACAGGACGGCGAGCTGCTCATTGAACCTGTTGAGGGTGAGACCATTAAGACCATCCTCAACGCAGGTTTCTTGACCGTCTCGAACGATCACGTGACCATCGCTGCAAAGCACGCACAGATCTAAAGCCGGTTCCCCGTACAGGGAATTGACCGCTGTGTACACCTCGCCGGTGTTCCACCCCGAAAGGGGAGGGGGCACCGGCGATTGGTGTATCCGGGGTAGGTCGTGTGTGCAGAAGAGTGCGCGCGCAGAAAGAGCACACGCAGAACGACAGTGTGCATAGAAAAGGGGGCGCCTCCCATGTACCGGGAGGCGCCCCTCAAGCTATGTGTAGCCGCCTAGCGAGAGCCGTTTAGACCAGAGAGCCGTTTAGAACAGGCGGTCAGCCGAGTCGTCCACGCCGCGCATCGCGTCGTAGTCCAGGCTCACGCAACGGATGCCGCGGTCCTCAGCCAGGGTACGAGCCTGCGGCTTAATCGTCTGCGCCGCAAACACGCCGCGCACCGGTGCCAGCAGCGGGTCGCGGTTGAGTAGCTCCAGATAACGGGTCAGCTGCTCCACACCGTCAATATCGCCCACACGCTTGAGCTCGACCGCCACGGAGACGCCGTGCGCATCCTTCGCCATGATGTCTACCGGACCGATAGCGGTCGGGTACTCGCGGCGCACTAGCGAATAGCCCTCACCGAGAGTGTGGATCTGCTCGGCAAGCAGACGCTGCAGGTCAGCCTCCACACCGTCCTTGATGAGGCCGGGGTCAACACCCAAGTCGGTGGCGTGCTCGTGCTCAATCTTGTAGATACGAATCATGAGGCGGTCATCGCTCTTCGCCGCCTGAACGGTCCACAGCTGCTGAACATCGGACTCCAGGTCCTCACGGATGCTCTGCGGAACATCCTTGCGCTCAGCCACCAGCAGGGAGCAGGGAGGGCTCATCCAGTTCAGAGGCTTGTAGGAACCGCCGTCGGAGTGAATGAGGACGGAGCCGTCATTCTTGACCATCAGCAGGCGGGTAGCGCGGGGCAGGTGGGCGCGGAGGCGGCCCTCATAATCTACGGAGCATTCAGCAATGACAATACGCATCCGTCCACTTTACCAGTAGTGGGTCATTGTGCACACGCCGTCTGCGGGTTGGTTATTTATAGTCTCTCCCATGTGTAGGGTAGGCCCACGTGGGAGATACACCCAGTCTTGAAATACTGTACCGCACACTCAAAAGCCTGCTCTTGAGTCACTAATTCGTGTTCCGTGAAGAGGCTCAGCTGCCCACCCACCAGTATCTTAACTGTTGCTGTGTCACTCATCTGTGGGTTTCTGACGTTTAGAATGGTGCCCTCTTCACATCCGGTGAGTACATACCGTTGAGGACCTCCGCCGATCATGAGGTGGTTGTTATCGGGGTCTTTACTGGGATGATACAGGCTGAGCAGGGTGTGGTGGTTGGTGCCCAGACGTTTCAGCAAGGCCAGCAGTTCCCCCGTTGATACGATGGTGTGCTCTGTATCCTCGCTACGGTTTCCAACCCAGTGATCAAGAATAGCTTTCATGCGGCATTCTCCTAGGTGCGCTCATCATGATGTGGGTGATACATGAGTGTATTTTATAGTGTATGCGGGGGCAGCGTTGTTTCTTTGCCGCTGATAGCCCGGTGAGAAAAACCGAATACTTGAAACAATCAGAAAGTGCAGGCTATGAAAGATTTTGCGTATGGTCAGCCATTAGAAGCGACTGAGGCGGAAAAAGTAGTGCAGCGTCTTATCCGTGTCTTTTTCAGAGGACATATGCTCTGCTCAACACCTAATAACTCAAACGAAAATACAGTGAGTTTCTCGTATAAGCGACCATTCGGATGCGAAAGCGGCCAGCCTCAGCTGGTTCGCCCCCACCGGCTGGGTGAGCTTTTTCCTCACCAAATGCTTTATGTGCTGCGGCATTATGTGTATGACGGTCTTCAGTTGCCTGTCTTCACTGCTCTCAGCAGCGAGATCCAGCACGATTTAGAAGACGTGGATTCTATTAATTTCTACGAGCACGCCTATATTTTTGATAAAAATTTTTCGCGCTGTTTTTACGTTATGGATTCTTGCAATCTTCACGGCAATACATATGAGGCTATCCTCACCGAGTATGCTCCTTTAGACGAGACCCTGGTATAACCTTTAAAACTGGAATGGGTAGTGGCGCGGTAGAATAGGGCTCATGGCACGTAAGAATCATCCCGGCAGGCGAGCATCCGGCACCACCAGCGATAAGTGGCACCGTCAAGCACCCGCAGGGCGTGATATTAGCAGGATCCTCGACCCTGCGCCCCGATTGGAACGTGACCGATACGGTGACTGGCTGGTGCAATACATTCCCGCCGTCAACGCCCAAAAAACCTACACCTGCCCCGAATGCTACCGCCCGATCCCGCCCAGAACAGCGCATCTGGTGGTGTGGCAAGAAAGCCATACGATGGGCCGTAGCCGCGCTATTGATGAGCGCAGGCACTGGCATCAGCATTGCTGGCGAACCCGCCGTAAATAGGCTGAACACTGCACATAAGGTGCAACCCAAGACCAAG
>NZ_CALJRY010000035.1 GCF_937976295.1 uncultured Rothia sp.
TCTTCGCCGATTCTGATTCTTGATGATGTGTTTGCGGAGCTTGATTCTGCGCGCCGCCACCGCCTGGGCGCGATGGTTGCCGACGCAGAGCAGGTACTGATTACCTGCGCGGTGCTCAGTGATATTCCGGAGGAGCTGGGTGACTACCGCCTGGTGTCGGTGACGGCGGGGCACGCCGAGTATGTGCAGCCTGCCGCCGACTCAGTCACCGACCCTGCCGCTATCTCTGTCACTGACTCTGCGGGGCAGTCGAGCTCGACCGTTTCTGCGTTCGCGGAAGGTGGCGGTGATGAGTAATTCTGCCCGTCCCCAAAACCATGTTTCACGTGAAACATTCGATGAATTCACGCAATCGCAGTTTGCGGAGCCTCAAAACCCGCGCGAGGTTGACGGTGTGAGTGAGTTCTACCGTGACGAGGTGGACGCCCCCTCCGCCTTGCTGACCCGCATGCGAGTGGCGGCTCAAGAACGTGGCGAGGCACCCCTGAACGCCTTCTCAGCGAATAAAATCATGCGCGATTTTGGTGCGGTCATGTCCGGTACCGCCTCGAAGAAGAAATCACGGCGAGCGCAGGGCTGGGACCCCCGCGTCATGGGCGGCTATAGCGGCCCCGGAGAGAGCTCTCGCGACCCTAAGCCCCTCGGCGGCATCGTCAGTGCCCTGATTCGTTCTCGCGGCTGGAAAGAGCCCGTGGCAGTCTCTAGCGTGCTGGCTCGCTGGGCTGAGCTAGTGGGGCCTGAAATCGCGGCGCACACCCGCCCGATTAGCTTCGAAAACTCCATTGTTGAAGTCCAGTGCGACTCCACCGCCTGGACGACTCAGCTGCGCCTGATGCACGGACACCTCATCGAGCTTTTCCGTCGCGAATTGGGTGAAGGTGTCGTAGCCCAGGTTCGCGTACTGGGCCCGAACAACGGACGCTGGAATCAGCGAGGCTATCGGCGCGCGACCGGCATGCGCGGTGTACGCGACACCTACGGGTAGATGCAGCGCGTCAGAGCGGATAGAAAAATTAGGATTCGGGGCACGTTGTCTAAAACGTGCCACTTTTCTGCACCTCATGAAAGCTATAGAATCGCCGGCAAACTCTACGAAGTAGTGAACTGTACCCCCTACCTCAAGAGGGGGTTGAGGCACTCTAAACCGCCTTTGCGGGCTTTTGAGCGGGTGACAGCTCTCAAAAAGCTCAATAAATGACGCCCGTAAATGGTTTTAAGCTCTCTTGCTCGGTAAAATAAAAGAGACAATGCGTAAAGTGTGCCCACCTATGGGCACCACCGGCACCACGGGTTGTACAGGCACTTTCTGGTGCTCTTCGTGAGGCGTTCTAGGCTCCCCTCTGAGCGGCCCGCAATTTTTCTTCGCCGGTTGCATCATCTACTCAAGGAGTTCTGCCTCGTGGCATCTGAACAGAATGCATCTGAACAGCAGCATGAATACGGTGCATCCGATATTACCGTGCTGGAAGGTCTGGAAGCGGTTCGCAAGCGCCCCGGCATGTACATTGGCTCGACCACTGAGCGCGGTCTGCACCACCTGGTCTACGAGGTTGTAGATAACTCGGTTGACGAAGCGCTCGCCGGCTACGCTTCCAAAATTGACGTGACCATTCAGGCTGATGGTGCTGTCCGCGTACAGGATGACGGCCGCGGTATCCCCGTGGATGAGCACCCCACCGAGCACAAGTCCACCGTTGAGGTCGTCATGACCGTGCTACACGCTGGCGGTAAGTTCGGCGGCGGCGGCTACTCGGTTTCCGGTGGTCTGCACGGCGTGGGTATCTCCGTGGTGAACGCGCTGTCGACCCGCGTGATTACTGAGGTGCACCGCCAGGGCTACGCGTGGCATATTTCCTTCTCTAACGGTGGTGTTCCGGATGGGCCCCTGCGTAAGGGTGAGCCGTCGGATAAGACCGGTACTATCCAGACTTTCTACCCGGACCCGGAGATTTTCGAGACCGTCGAGTTCGACTTTGAGACTCTGCGTGCGCGTTTCCAGCAGATGGCGTTCCTGAACAAGGGCCTGACCATTACCCTGACCGATGAGCGTGAGAAGTTCGTCGGTGACGAGGTGACCGAAGAGGGCGAGAAGAACATCCTCAACCGCGTGCGCGCGAACGCTGACGGTTTCACGACCGTCACCTACCGTTACGATAACGGTCTGTTCGACTACGTACACTTCCTCAACGCGGGCGCGAAGACCATCGTGAACGAGGAGATTGTCTCCTTCGAATCCGAAGACACCGAGCGCAACATGAGCCTGGAAGTTGCGATGCAGTGGACCGGTGCGTACAAGGAGTCCGTCTACTCGTACGCGAACACGATTAACACCCACGAGGGTGGTACTCACGAAGAGGGTTTCCGTGCCGCTCTGACCTCGCTGGTGAACCGTTACGCGCGTGAGAACAAGCTGCTGCGCGATAAGGACGATAACCTCACCGGTGAAGACGTGCGTGAGGGCCTGACCGCGGTGATTTCGATTAAGATTTCCGAGCCGCAGTTCGAGGGTCAGACCAAGACCAAGCTGGGTAACTCGGAGGCTAAGTCCTTCACCCAGCGTGAGGTGAACGATCACCTTGGTGACTGGTTCGGTCGTAACCCCGCGGTGGCGAAGGATATCGTGCGCCGTGCTATCACCGCCGCTCAGGCGCGTATTGCTGCCCGTAAGGCACGTGAGACGACCCGCCGTAAGGGCCTGCTGGAGACCAGCTCCATGCCCGGTAAGCTCAAGGACTGCTCCTCGAAGGATCCGTCGATCTCTGAGATTTACCTGGTGGAGGGTGACTCCGCGGGTGGTTCGGCTGTTCAGGGTCGTGACCCGAACACTCAGGCTATTCTGCCGCTGCGCGGTAAGATCCTGAACGTTGAGCGCGCTCGCCTGGACCGTGCCCTGTCCAATGCTGAAATTCAGGCGATGATTACCGCTTTCGGTACCGGCATTGGTGATGACTTCGATATTGAGAAGGCACGCTACCACAAGATCGTTCTGATGGCGGATGCGGACGTCGATGGCCAGCACATTACGACTCTGCTGTTGACCCTGCTCTTCCGCTTTATGCGTCCGCTGATTGAGGCGGGTTACGTGTACCTGGCTCAGCCGCCGCTGTACCGCATCAAGTGGTCGAATGCTCCGCACGATTACGTGTACTCGGATGCTGAGCGTGATGAGGCTCTGGCTCGTGGTGCGGCGAAGAACCTGCGCCTGCCCAAGGACAACGGCATTCAGCGTTACAAGGGTCTGGGTGAGATGGACTACACCGAGCTGTGGGACACCACCATGGACCCGGCTCGCCGCACCCTGCTGCAGGTGAAGATGGAAGACGCCGCTGCGGCTGACCAGATCTTCTCTGTTCTGATGGGCGAGGACGTTGAGGCTCGCCGTGAGTTTATCCAGCAGAACGCAAAGGACATTCGATTCCTCGATATCTAGCCCGAAACGGCATATGCCCCGTATGGAATATGCCAAATAAGCTATATAGTCGAGTGAATCATTGATGAATGAGAAAGTTATGAGCGAAGAACAGCAGAATAAATCCACTGAGGTTGACGTCGTCAGCAACGGTGATGCTGAAAATGTAGGCCAGCACGGCCGCATTGAACAGGTGGACCTGCAGACCGAAATGCAACGTTCCTACCTGGACTACGCAATGGCGGTTATTATTGGCCGCGCCCTGCCGGATGTACGTGACGGCCTCAAGCCCGTGCACCGCCGCGTAATCTACGCGATGTACGACGGCGGCTACCGCCCGGACCGATCCTTCAATAAGTGCGCCCGCGTGGTTGGCGACGTGATGGGTCAGTTCCACCCCCACGGCGATAGCGCTATCTACGACACTCTGGTGCGTCTGATTCAGAGCTGGATCATGCGTTACCCGCTGGCACTGGGTCAGGGTAACTTCGGCTCCCCCGGTAACGACGGCGCTGCAGCGCCTCGATACACAGAGACCAAGATGGCCCCCATTGCCCTTGAGATGGTGCGTGACATCAACGAAGACACCGTTGATTTCCAGCCCAACTACGACGGCAAGTCTCTGGAGCCTACCGTTCTGCCCGCGCGCATCCCGAACCTGCTGATCAACGGTTCTTCGGGTATTGCTGTGGGTATGGCGACCAATATCCCGCCGCATAACTTGCGTGAGGTTGCCGAGGGTGTGGAGTGGTTCTTGAAGAACCCGCACGCGACCAATGAGGAGCTGCTGAACGCGCTGATGGCGCGCATTAAGGGCCCCGACTTCCCCACCGGTGCGCAGATTCTGGGCACCAAGGGCATTGAGGACGCGTACCGCACCGGCCGTGGCTCTATCACCATGCGCGCGGTGGTCAATGTGGAGGAAATTCACGGTCGTACCTGCCTGGTAGTCACCGAGTTGCCGTACCAGGCGAACCCGGATAACCTGGCGATTAAGATTGCTGAGCTCATCAAGGACGGTAAGGTTACCGGCATTGCGGATCTGCGCGATGAGACTTCGGGTCGTACCGGTCAGCGTCTGGTGATTGTGCTCAAGCGTGATGCTTCCCCGAAGGTTGTGCTGAACAACCTGTACAAGCACACCCAGCTGCAGGAGAATTTCTCCGCGAATATGCTCGCCATTGTTGATGGCGTGCCGCGCACCCTGTCCCTGGATGCGTTTGTGCGCCACTGGGTGGATCACCAGATGGACGTTATCGTTCGTCGTACCCGTTACCGTCTGCGTCAGGCGGAGGAAGAGGCGCACATCCTGCGCGGCCTGCTGAAGGCTCTGGATGCTCTGGATGAGGTTATTGCCCTGATTCGCCGCTCCCCCACCGCTGATGAGGCGCGTAGCGGCCTGATGGAGTTCCTGCAGATTGATGAGGCTCAGGCACAGGCAATTCTGAACATGCAGCTGCGTCGTCTGGCTGCTTTGGAGCGTCAGAAGATTCAGGATCGCCACGATGAGCTGATGCGCATGATTGCTGAGTACAACGCGATTATTGCTTCGGAGACTCGCCAGCGCGAGATTATCTCTGAGGAGCTGGGCGAGATTGTGAACCGCTACGGCGATGAGCGTCGCACCCAGATTATGTACGGCTACAACGGCGATATGTCCATGGAAGACCTCATCCCCGAGGAGGAGGTCGTGGTGACGATTACTCGCGGCGGCTACATTAAGCGCACCCGCAGTGATCAGTACCGTAGCCAGCACCGCGGCGGTAAGGGCATTAAGGGTGCCTCGCTGCGCGGTGATGATGTGGTGGAGCACTTCTTTGTGACCACTACGCACAGCTGGATTCTGTTCTTCACGAACCTGGGTCGCGTGTACCGTGCGAAGGGCTACGAGTTGCAGGAAGCCGGCCGTGACGCGAAGGGTCAGCATATTGCGAACCTGCTGGAGTTCCAGGGCGGTGAGCATATTGCTCAGGTGATGGAGCTGAAGAGCTACGAGGATGCTGAGTACCTGGTGCTCGCTACTCGCGGCGGCATGGTGAAGAAGAGCCGCCTGAGCGATTACGATACGAACCGTACTGCCGGCCTGATTGCGATTAATCTGCGTGAGGGCGATGAGGTTGTTTCGGCGTTCACCGTGTCGGCTCAGGACGATATTCTGCTGGTGTCGCGTAACGGTATGTCGCTGCGCTTCCACGCTGATGACGCGTCGCTGCGCCCGATGGGTCGCTCCACTTCCGGTGTGACCGGTATGAAGTTCCGTGAGGGCGACGAGCTGATTTCTGCGAATGTGGTCACTGAGGGCTCCTTCGTCTTCGTGGTCACTGAAGGCGGTTACGCGAAGCGTACGAGCGTGGATGAGTACCGCGTGCAGGGTCGTAATGGTTTTGGCATTAAGGTTGCTAAGCTAGTTGAGGATCGTGGCGCCCTGGTGGGTGGCCTCATTGTGGATGAAGAGGACGAGGTGCTGGTGGTTATGGCCAGCGGCAAGGTCGTTCGCTCGAATGTGAATGAGGTTCCTGCGAAGGGACGCGATACTATGGGTGTTATCTTTGCAAAGCCCGGTAAGGGCGATTCTATTATTGGTGTTGCACGCAACCAGGATCGTCAGCTGGATGATAGCGACGATGAAACTACTGAGAACGCCGAGGCTTCGGAATCTTCTGAGGTGCCCGGTATGGACAACGAGGGTGAAGCGGCAGCTGCCGATCTCACCGCTACTGGAGGTAACTAATGAGCAGCACTCCCGCGAGCTCCTCTCCTGCGTCGGCACAGCGTTCGGCGTCGGCTGGTGCATCCCAGTCTTCGGGTGCGGCTAAGGCTGGCGCGCGTCGCCCGGCTCAGTCGCGTTCGGGCCAGGCTCGTCCTGGCGGTACCGCTAAGCGTCCTGCCGGCAAGCGCCCTGTAAACGCTAAGCGTCCGACCGGTTCGCGCCGTCAGCTGGTGCGTCCGGCACCGCGTTCGAAGATTCGTCGCGCGCGTCTGGTGGTTCAGAAGGTTGATACTTGGTCGGTAGCTAAGCTGATCTTCCTGCTGTCTATTGCTCTGGGCATTGTGACTGTGGTGGCTTCGGTGATTCTGTGGCTGTTCCTGCAGGCTTCTGGCGCGTTTACCGGTATGAATCAGCTAATTAGCTCTTTGGGTACCGGTTCGACCACTGTGGATATTTCGCAGATGATTTCGCTGGGTCAGGTTGCTTTGGTGACTACTATTTTTGCTGTGGTCAACACTGTGGTCTTCACTCTGCTGGGTATGATTGGTGCGATTCTGTACAACCTGGCTGCGAAGCTGGTTGGTGGCGTGACCTTGACTCTGAGCGATGAGTCCTAGTTTGTAGCTTTTGAGCTTTGTGTGCGGGCGGTGCTGTCTCTGGTGGAGGCGGTGCCGCCCGTTCTGTATGCCCGGCTCTGTGTACCTGGGGAGGAAAGTAGTAATAAAGTGTGATGTAGAACATACTTTTTCGATTTGGTGTTACCTTCAAACACCTGTATAGTTATATCTCGTTCTACGGAAGAAATTCCGCAGAAGGAGGGCGTATAGCTCAGACGGTTAGAGCGCTTCGCTGATAACGAAGAGGTCCCAAGTTCGATTCTTGGTACGCCCACTCCACACTTTGAAAGGCAATAATGAAGAAATTATTGATTCTTACTGTTCTTTCGTGTGTCACTGTGATGGTCTTGAAAAAGTATCAGAACAATGAAGTCGTAAAGGCTTGGAAAAATAACTAAACAGTGGTTTCCGCTGAGACGGGGGCGTGGCGCAATTGGTAGCGCATCTGCTTTGCAAGCAGAGGGTTAGGGGT
>NZ_CALJRY010000036.1 GCF_937976295.1 uncultured Rothia sp.
ATGGAGCAGAACAAGTCCAAGGACGAAATCCTTGAAGGCTACCTGAACATCGTGAACCTCGGCGGTTCGAACTACGGTGTTGAGGCTGCTGCACAGTACTACTGGGGTATTTCCGCTAAGGACCTGAACGTGGCGCAGTCCGCGCTTCTTGCCGGTCTGGTGCAGGCACCGAACGTGTACGACCCGACCGTGAACCCTGAGCTGGCTCGTGAACGCCGCGACATCGTTCTGGGCACCATGCTGCGTGACGGCAAGATTACCGACAAGGAATACAGCGACGCTATCGCCAGCGATATTAAGCTCAACGTCCATCCGAAGTCTCAGGGTTGCTCCCTGGCGGGTGATAAGGCGTTCTTCTGCCGCTACGTCGTGAACTACCTGCTGCAGGATGAGTCCCTCGGCGCAACTGCTGAGCTACGCAACACCGCTATCAAGCGTGGCGGTCTGAAGGTGATTACCACCCTGAACCCTGAGGCTCAGACCGCAGCAAAGCAGGCAGTGGACTCCACCCAGCCGGCAGCAACCAACTGGAACGACGTCAATTCCGCACTGACCAGTGTTGAGCCCGGCACCGGCCGCGTCATCGCCATGGCACAGAACACCGACCTCGGTACCCCCGCTGACGCGAACGACCACTCCAAGACCGAGTACAACTACAACGTTGACGCTGCTTACGGTGGCACCAGTGGCTTCCAGCCCGGCTCGACGTTCAAGCCGATTATTCTGGCTCAGTGGCTCATCAGCGGTCGCGGCGCAAACGCCACCGTGAACGGTACCCAGCTCTTCTGGCCCACCAGCTTCGGTTGGAATGCTAGGTGCTACGAGGGTGGTAAGTTCTACTACACCGGTCAGGCGAACGGCTGGTCCTACAAGAACGCAGTCAACGGTGGTCTGACGTACGGTACCGCCGCGTACGGTATTCGCCAGTCTTTGAACTCCTACCTCTTCGGTATGCTTTCCCAGCTTGACCTGTGCGATGTGCACGATCTGTCCATCAAGATGCACGCTCTGGACGGTACCGGTGAGCCGCTGCACAGCATCCCCGACCTGGGTACCAACATTGGTGGTACCAAGTACGGTATCTCCCCGCTGACCAGCGCATCCATGTACGCTATCTTCGCTTCCGAGGGTAAGTACTGCGCCCCGCGCCCGGTTGAGAAGATCACCAAGACCGACGGTGAAACCATGAAGGAATACCAGAACCAGTGCGAGCAGGTTCTGGATCCGGACGTTGCAAACGGTGTCAGCTGGGTTCTGAAGGGTGTTATCCAGGCTGGCGGTTCCGCTTCTCAGCGCGGTATTGGTCTGCCGAACGGTTCGGCTGCGAAGACCGGTACGAACGATAACTCCTCCCAGACCTGGCAGGTTGGCTACACTCGTGGCCTGTCCACTGCATCGTGGGTTGGTTCGAACAACCTCGGTTTCCGCTCCTTGAACGGTGTGGCCATTAACGGTCGAGTCCTTGAGTACGTCGATGGTGCAACCTACGCAGGTGCACAGTGGCAGTCGTTCATGAAGACCATCGCACCGAAGTACGACACGAAGGATTTCACCACCCCCAGCGATAAGATCCTGGCGTACAGCTAGAATCACAGCTCATCAGCTGAAGCCTGAAAGGCGATTGATTATGTGTG
>NZ_CALJRY010000037.1 GCF_937976295.1 uncultured Rothia sp.
CGGTTCCGGCGTCTGAGCTGGCGAATATTTTCCGTGCCGCCGATATTGTGGCGTCTCCGTCCTCATCTGAAACGTTCGGGTTGGTGGCTCTGGAGGCGCAGGCGTGCGGCGCGACGGTGCTCGCTACGGATGCTGACGGTCTGCGCTACGCGGTGGAGAACCACCGTACGGGCCTGTTGGTGGCGCCTCGTACTCCGCAGCGTTGGGCTGCGGCTATTGAGCGTCTGGTGCGTGCCCCGTACCTGCGTCATTCCTTGGGTGCAAACGCCGCGGCGCGTGCCCGCACGATGGGTTGGGAGCAGACGGCACGACGGACCCTTGACACTTATGCCGAGGTACGTCAGGGTATCTCGCAGTAATGTATTTTTCACGTTGTAAGGAGTTTTAATGTCTTTCTCCATGAGCCGCGAGGAGTTCGCCGCGTACCTGGATTCTGTGCGTATTACCGGTGAAGTGGCGACCGCCCGAGAGAATAACCTGGACCATATTCAGGGCTTCCTGGATGGTAATGAGCACCTTGAGTTTGGTGTGCAGTGGACCCGCGACTGGGATTACGATTCGGTGTTTGAGGTGATGGTCCGCCGCGCGGGCCTGAACCCGGACCGTTCGCATACTCACGGTCAGGACACTATTGGTGCCGAGCAGTGCATCAGCGCGCTGGAGGAGTACGCCCGTATCTTTGGCGAGGCGGTGCGTGCCGGTTCTCGTATTCTGTTTGCGACCGGTCACCCGGCGGGTCTGTTCCCCATGTATGCGGTGATGGCTGCGGCGGCGAAGGCTGCCGGTGCTGAGGTTCTTCAGATTGAGGAGGGCGAACGCTTCCTGGATGGCGATGTCCGTCAGATTATGGATGTCGTGATGTTTGAGCAGTACGGCAATCTGCAGCATACGCATTTCCCCGGCCCGATGCGCATCGCGCTGGATCAGCTGAAGACGCGCGGTGTGACTCCGGATCTGGTGGTTTCGGATCACGGTATGGCTGGTTATGCTTCCTCGACCTGTAAGTTGCTGACGATTGGTATTGCGGATTGTAATGATCCGGGTCTGTTTGTGGCGGCTGAGCAGGGGGACCTGCCGGTGTGCGTGCCGATGGACGATAACGTTCCGCCGCGTCGTTATGAACCGATGATTGATTTCATATTGGATCGTGCGGGGCTTGAGCGTCCTTAATGTCCTCTTTGCGCCGTGTGCGTAGGGTTTGTTGTTGAGCCTCCGGGATTTATCTTTTTATATGTCGGTTATTGTTTTTCTGCAGATGCGTGAAACATACCAATAGTTTTTGGAGTTTCTTAGCTCCACTAGGCATTCTTCCCGGAGGCTCTTATTCTCTTCTTTTTCTGTGATTGATTTCATCACATCGGAGCCGCTTTACGTCTTCATTCTTCGAGACGTAAGACCCCCAACCCCGTAGAATAGTTTACGGAACACGTTTATGCGCTCTTTGGCTTCATATAGCGTTCCACTAGGCGTCTTACCAGCGCCTTTACCGTAGTCTCTGCCACTATTCACTCAG
>NZ_CALJRY010000038.1 GCF_937976295.1 uncultured Rothia sp.
TATACTGTGCCACCAGCGGCGGGGCGCACCAAGTGCGGGTACCTATATGTCGTTTATTGCGGATTATGACGGGCTGGATGTTGGTGGGGCTGGAGCTTGTAGCCTCAGCCCCACCAACCCCTACGCTGCACTATTCCGCAGATTCCAGCTCCGGTTCCTGTTCTTCTATCACGTATCCTGCATCATCCAGAGGGGGAAGATATTTTCTAAATTCATAATTTTTATTGATTAGACTATCCCGTAAAATTTCAGGCTTAGCACCGAGCTGCGTTCCAACCCATGAAACAATAATAATCCTCAGCAGATCAATTGACTCAAAGATATTTTTATAATTAATCTCTTCGTCACCATAATGTTTTACCGAATTATAGGAATTATTGATTTTATCCGCCCATTCGGGAAGGCTATTAACAACTTTTCCATTACGTGAATTTTCAAATTTTTTCACATAGGGCAAAACACCTTTTGGAATCTGATTAATAATATTTTGCAACGCATTGTGTAGATAAATTTTACCCCCTCTGCCCCCGAGTGATTTATCAGGATTTTCTTGGTATATGTATCGTCCGAGTGCTTCAACACCCAAACAAAGATTAAAGAGCTCATTCTCAACTGTCCCATTGTTCGACCTAACAGTAGACAAAATTGGATTTAGTGCACGGGGATATTTTTCAGAGATTTCAAGCCACTTTCTAACTCCAACAGATTCAATGTCTTTATAGGTAAATACGAATTCCTTGTTATCAACGTCAATATCCTTAGTCGTCTCCCACCGCTCCGAAACAACATTCCTCCACGCAATAGCACCAAAGTCTCCCCTGTCGTTATCGCGAGAGACTGCAATCGAAATAAACCGATGAACACCCCATGAAGAGATCATCAGTAAATCTCTGATAGCATTATGTTCTTTCATACCTTCAACAAACGGAATACTTTCATCACGATACGACTCTAGAAAATCGTGAGATTCATATATAACTTTAGTTAAAGAGCTATTAGAAACAACCGTAAAGTTGGATTTAAATTTCAGCCCTATCGACTCATCAATTAAATTCGCACCAGCAAATCCAGCCTTTGTCTCAACCGACTTCACACGAAGCAAGCCATCCACTTCCTCGTATTCAGGTCGCGTTTTGATAGTATTCATCTGAAACCACTGCGAGAGATTTTCAATTTCAGTCCGATAACCATTGAAAGAATTCGTCTTATACGCGCGGGAAGAAAAAACTGCTGCCCCCACCGAAATCTTGTGCAGAATCCCGCCAAGATTCTGAAAGACTGAAATGAATTTCTCTTTAAAACCAGAACTCCTGCATTCAATAAGAAGAACCATGCCAAGATTATCAATAAAATACATGTTTTCAGGAACTTCATACTGATATTCTGTTCGCGCTAAGTCATCATCAAAGACAATCCCTTCCGTCCCCCAACGAGCTGCAGGATTTGAAGAGCGCCGGCCTTCTACTGGAATAAGCACATGGACTCGATGCCCCTCGCGCACTAAAGTAGCTGGGATTCCTTTCCCCTCTTCTACCTCACCGGGGTATAACCACCCCACTCTGACCTGGCCAATCTCAAGAGTATTATCAGACATTTGCAACCTCCCCTTTCTAAAGAAGATTAATCACTAACAAAAAATAATAGATAGAATTTTTATGCAAAGATTATCTATCTCAAGCTGGGTCATATCAGCCGTCATAGCAGAAGTTGTTATGACGGCTGATATGATGCGCGGTCAAATAGACCGATAAAAATACCCGGTTTTAGCCTGAAATTCCAGGATTTTCAAGATTCTAAAAGTGATGAAGATACCGCATCATATCAACATCATCGCAGGATCATAACAACATCATGACAAGTCTTGTCATGATGTTGTTATGACGTTGCGAAGAATAAATTCACAACATTCCTGCATAAAGTTGTCCCGCTAATTCTTAGCCGCAGGACCATTCAAAGGCGACGTTGGTGAAGTCGCGGGCGGCAAGCGCCTCCGGAGTAATCAGCCAGTTCGCCGCACCGGCATCACCCCACATAATCTCAATCTCCTCGTCTTCGTTCTCCTCATTCTCCGATTCAGAGACGATAGTCAGCAGGTTCACGGTATGGCCGCGCAGTTCCTTGAATTCCTCACGCGGGTCATTCTGCACGAAGAACGGGTATCCGCCCACGTGGGAGTATTCTTCCTCCGACTCGAAGGGCTCGGTCAGCTCGTAGAGGGCTTCGCGGCGTGCCTGGTTCTTGTACGGGTTTTCATGTGCTTCCGGGAGCTTTTCATCCGGGTAGGTTTCATCCCACTTCGCACCGAAGAGGTCATAGTAGTCATAGCCGGAGGCGGTCACCCCCTGCTCGCGCATCTCAAAGGTCATGCCGTACTCAATTTCGAGCGGGCCGCTCTCACAGTCGAAACCGCCAATGGGCCAGCCGCCCTCGTCCCAGTCCACGTTCGGGAACGGCGCATCAGGGTTCGGCTCACCCAGGGTCTCGTAGTAGATGACGCGGTGATTCTTCTGCGAGAGAGGGTTCTCGTAGTCAAAGCCCCACAGGCACTCTTCGTCGTTCGGGTCGAGCCAGAACTGCAGCAGACCCGCCGCCGGGTAGAAATCGTTCTCGGGCAGGTCGGCACAGTTAATCTGCGCGATCATGCCCAGCGGCTCGCCCTTCTCATTGGTCGGCGGCAACTCGCCGGCAGGCAGGTAGGGGCGGCCACCAAACTTGGAGGCAGTCTGCGGCAAGGGGTCAGCGGGAACGAAAGGCTTCAGCGCGATAGCCTTCTTGCGGGCGCCCTCTTGGTTGAGCAGGTCGATAACGTGCTTCGCCTGCTTTTCGATGTCCTTGAACGGCTTGTTGTCGAGCATCTTAGAATCTCCTCATTGATGATATGAAAGTAGTACAGCGTCTAGCTGCAAGCCCATTCAAAGACGACCTGCGAGAAATCGCGGGCGGCAAGCACCTCCGGAGTAATCAGCCAGTTCGCCGCGCCAGCGTCACCCCACATCACGTACACACCCTCCTCAGCGTCCTCGCCCCACTCCGACTCGATGGTCAGCAGGTTCACCGTGTGGCCGCGCAGCTCCTCGAACTCGTCGCGCGGGTCATCTTGCACAAACGAAGGGTAGCCGCCGATATGCGAGTAATCCCTCTCCTCCGATTCGAAGGGCTCCAGCAGGTTGTAGGAGGCGTTATCGCGTGCGTTCGGTTCCTCGGGAAGCTTCTGGTCCGGGTACATTTCATCCCAGGCGGCGGCGAACTGGTCGTAGATTTCGAAGCCGCCGTCCAGGAAGCCCTGCTCCCAGGGCTCGAAGGCGAGTGCGTACTCAACAACCTCCTCAGCGGTACCCTTGCCGTCACGACCATAGGGCCAACCGTAGTCATCCCAGTTCACGGTCGGGAACGGGGCATCAGGGTTCGGCTCGCCCAGAGTCTCGTAGTACACCACGCGGTGGTTCTTCTGCGAGAGCGGGTTCTCGTAGTCGTAACCCCACAAGCATTCTTCGTCGTTGGGGTTAATCCAGAACTGCAGCAGACCGGTCGCCGGGTACAGGTCATTCTCGGGCAGGTCGGCGCAGTTAATCTGCGCAATCATGCCCAGAGGCTCGCCCTTCTCATTGGTCGGTGCAGACTCCCCGGCGGGCAGGTACGGACGGCCACCAAACTTGGAGGCGGTCTGCGGCAGCGGTGCATCGGGGCGGGTCACCTTCAGGCGGATTGCCTGCTTGCGGGCGCCACGCTCGTTGAGCGCATCGATAACGCGGCGTACCTGCGCCAGGGTCTCTTCGGAGGGCTTATTCTTCGGCATTACGTGCTCGTTTCGTCGGTGAATTAATCGGTGTGGAAGGTTCGGTGTGTCAGGCGTCGGCAACGGTACCGCTGCGCCTTCTACCCCCATTAGACCCTATTTCGGGCGGGCGCGCACCGATTCCGGTCACGAGTGCATCCGGCGGGTAGAAGCAGGTGCACAGCGCGCAGAAAACAAGCACAGCGCGCAGAAAGCCCCGCCTCCTCACCCTCATGCGCGGACATGAGCGGCAAGAACGCGGGGCTTTCCGATGATTCTCAGTAATTCTCAGTGAATCTCTACACGAGACGATGAAAGGCTTAGAGCGCCTTCTCGATGGTCTCCAGAACGCCAAGCGCGGCAGCCGGGCCAGCGTTCAGGAAGAACATGTCAGAATCCACGCTGTGCGCGCGATTCTCGGTAACAGCCTTGAGGGTGCTCCACAGCGCCTCACCGGTCAGCTTAGACTCGTCGCCGCCCTGCACACCGTAGAACAGGTAGTCGCCGTCAGCCTGGTCAAGCTGCTCGGAGCTCAGGTCGATGGAGGTCTTCTCAACCTGTGCGGCTGCGGGGCGTGCCAGGGACGCATCCTCGCAGATGGAGCCCACGAACGAGGACTTCGCGAAGATGCGGATGCGGTCAGCGGAAGCGTACAGGAAGGAGAAGGTCTTCTCGCTGCCAGCCTTCTGACCAACCGACTTCGCCTTGGAGGTGTACTCCTCCATGAGCTTCTCAGCCTTCTCGGTGGTGCCCAGCGCGGCGGCAATCAGCAGGAAGTCCTGCTTCCAGTTGACGCCGGTGCCCTCGGTGACCACGGTCGGCGCGATCTTGGCGAGGGACTCGTACAGCTCGTCCTTCTTGTTGGTGTTGTTGATGAGGATCAGGTCGGGCTTGAGGTTTGCGATGGCCTCAACGTCCGGGTCGGTGCGCTTGCCGACCTTGGCGATCTTGTCGAGCTCTGCGGACTTATCGGAGAACTTAGTCTTCAGGTAGCTGGGGACCAGGTCGGCGTCACCGGCGGTTGCCGCACCAACGGGCACGATGCCGAGGGAAAGCACGCCGTCGAGCTGACCGGTGGAGAGAATCACGACCTTGGAGGGTGCGGATTCGATGGTGGTTTCACCACGGAAGTGCTTGACGGTGCGGGGGAACTCACCGTCAACGGTGGTGGTACCCATGCCGGAGGGCAGAGCGGAGGGTGCAACCTTCTTACCGGTCGCCGAAGCGGACGCGGAGGAGGAGGAAGAACCGGAAGTGTTGGAGGAGCCGCAAGCTGCCAGGGCGAGGGCACCGAAGGAACCGAGTGCGAGTGCGCCGAAGGAGCGGCGGGTGATTTTGTTCGTCATATTTGCCATTTTATTAGGATAACCTCATATATGCATATGCGATACTTAATTATCATCTATTGATACATTAAGCATCCTCCGCCCGCTCGGGAGCGCACCGCTCCCCCACCACCTCCAAGGCATATGACCCCACAGACCACCACCTCTTCCGGCCCCGCCGTCAGCGAAGCCTCCCTGGCGAAAGTTCGTGCCCTCTCTGCTTCTTCGGACGCCGTATCTGGCGCCTCCTCGGGCGGTCAGGGCGGCAAGTCCATCTCACATCTGGCGATCGCCCTCATTATTGGCGGCGTTCTGCTGGTGTTGCTCTGCGCCCTGTCATTTGCGGTGGGTTCGCGCATGTTCGCCCTGGACCGCTCCATTGACGGTTTCCTCCACCCGGAGGCGAACACCATCGAATCGAAGCTGATTTGGGCAAAGCGTGCCCCGCGCACCGCCGCGGCGCTGCTGGTCGGTGCCGCATTGGGGGTGTCGGGTGTGCTCATGCAGGCGTTGAGCCGTAACCCGCTGGCTGAGCCGGGCCTGCTGGGCGTGAACTCGGGTGCTGCCGCCTCCGTGGTGGTGGGCGTGGGCGTTTTTGGGGTGTCGTCCCCGTTCATTCAGCTGTGGCTGGCACTACTGGGTTCGGGTCTGGCGGCGGCGCTGGTGTTCGTCATGGGTCTGGTGGATTCTAAGCCGAACCTGGATTCGACGGCGCGTCTGGTGCTCACGGGTGTGGCGGTGAACGCCTGCCTGGGCACGATTACCGGCATCATCACGATGTTTAATTCGAGGGCTTTTGATTCGCACCGCTTCTGGGTGGTGGGTTCGCTCGAGAACCGCACCTTCGAGCAGGTGCTCTCGGCGCTTCCCTTTGTGGCGCTGGGTCTGGTGCTGTCGTTCATGCTGATTGGTCCCCTGCGTGCCCTGGCGCTCGGTGAGGATGCGGCAGCCGGCCTGGGCGTGCCGGTGACGATGGTGCGTGGCGCGACGATTATTGCGATTATGGCGCTGTGTGGTGCGGCGACTGCAATTGCGGGTCCGATTGGTTTTGTGGGCCTGGTCGTGCCGCACGTGGTGCGCCTGCTGGTGGGTTCCGATATTGCGCGCGTTCTGCCACTATCGCTGGTGTACGGCCCGGTGTTGGTGCTTGCCGCCGATATTTTAGGTCGCGTCCTGGTCATGCCCAGTGAACTTGAGGTGGGTATTGTGACCGCCTTTATTGGTGCCCCGGTGTTGATGGTCCTGGTGCTGCGTTTGAGTACCGGCGCACGCGGCGCGAAGAAGAGCCGCATGGGTAAGAAGGCGCAGGCGCACGAGGAGGCGGGCCCGCCTCACGTGTCAGAGCACGGCGCGCACCGTGCTCACCGCCCTGTTGCGCGCGGTTCGTCTGGTTCGAGTTCGTCTGGTTCGACTGGCGTATCTGGTTCGTAGGTCCCGGTTTCTGAGAGGTTTTATTGTGAGCGTTGTGTTTCGTTCTGTAGCCGGGTCTGTGCGTATCCCGGGGCGTTACCGCACCCCTATTCCGCGTACCCTGCTGGTGGTGGCGGTGCTTATGGTGGCGGCGGTCGCCTCCCTGGTTTTTGGTAGTTATCAGATGAGCCCTGATCAGGTGTTTCGCCTGATTTTTCAGGGTGAGGGCACGGAGATTGAGCGTCAGCTGGTGTTGAACCAGCGTCTGCCGCGTATGCTTGCCGCCGTGGTGGTGGGTGCGGCTTTGGGCTTGTCGGGCGCTATTTTTCAGTCGGTTTCACGTAATGCTCTGGGCTCGCCGGATATTATCGGTTTCACGGTGGGTTCGGCGACCGGTGCCCTGTCTGTGGTGCTGATTGGATCGTTGAGTTCTACCGGCGTGGGTATGGGCATGGGCGCTATTATTGGCGGTTTTGCGACGGCGGCTGTGGTGATGCTTCTGGCGGGTGCGCGCGGTGGCGCGACGATGGGTCAGAAGATGGTGCTGATTGGTATTGCGGTGAGTGCGATGCTCAGTTCCGTGAATGATTACCTGATTACGCGCGGTGATTTGGAGAAGGCGGAGGCTGCGAAGACCTGGCAGCACGGCTCACTGAATGCGCTGTCGTGGAATCAGATGTCGGTTCAGGCGGCTCTGCTGCTGGTGGCTATTCCGCTGGTTCTGTTGTTGACGCGCCGCCTGCGCACCCTGGAGCTCGGCGATGATTTGGCGGCGGGTTTGGGTCTGCCGGTGAAGAGGACCGTGAACCTGCTGGTGGCGGCTGCCGTGCTTCTGGTGGCTGTGGCGATTTCTGTTGCGGGTCCGATTGGTTTCTTGGCGCTGGTTGCCCCGCAGATTGCGCGCCGCCTGTGGAATACTCCGGGTACGGCGATGTGGCATTCGGCGCTGTTGGGTTCGGTGATTTTGGTGCTGGCTGATTTTGTGTCGGCTCGTGCGTTGGCGCCGTTCCAGATTCCGGTGGGCCTGGTGACAGGCGCGTTGGGTGGCGTGTACATGCTGTGGCTGCTGTACCGTCAGCGCTAGTTGTACCGCTTGATTCGGTGTGAGTGACCGGGTGTTCCCCGCTGTGGGGGGCGCCCGGTTTTCTGCGTTTCATGGGGTTTTGCGGGGTTTTAGGGGTGGTTTCAGAGGCGGTTTCAGAATTTTTCAGAATTTTCCCAGTTTTACCCCGGGGTAGATTAAAAACTGCTTATCGTGTCAGGGGTCGCTCATAGAGTGTAGGTGTTGGAAGGGACGATCCTTCCGACCGGGCACGCCGTCTCCTGCGGTGTTGCCGCTAGGTTGATTCAGCATCTACGGAAGGAACGGTCATGGAAAACACCACTCACGAGAGCCAGTACGCAAACGCAGAGATTTCCTGCACCGCCGATGAGCAGCTGGGCCGTGATGCAGAGTTCAATCTGCTGATGCAGTCCGGCACTATCGTTCGTATGGAGCGCTTCAATGTGGAGGAGCTCCGCGGCGTTCTGGAGCAGCTGGTGGCTGATGGTTCGTGCTTCCGCACCGCGCCGGTGTCCTCGACGATGGGCCGCGTGATGCGTCACCTGACTCAGGGTGCTTCCGGTTACGAGGCGAACCTGGCTGAGCTGCGTGCGGCGGCGCAGAACGCTCTGCTGTTCGTATTCCCTCTGGAGAAGGACCTGGAGATGTGCCTGCGCTTTGAGCGTGTGCAGGGTACCGGTCTGGCGTTGACTCGCCTGGGCGTGAGCCCGGTCAATGGTGACCTGTGGACTCAGCACTGGGCGATGCGCGCGCTGGAGTGCACCGGCGGTGTGTTTGCGGTGGAGTCCGCTCCGGGTGCCTGCAATTTTGAGCTGCGTCTGGATATGTTCTACGCGATGCTGTCGCTGGTTCACTTGTCGACTTTGGGTCTGTCGGCTGAGCCGGAGGACTTCTACATGTTTGCCGATTCGGAGGCTGTGTGTAAGAAGTTTAAGCGTGAGCGTCGTGATTGCCGCCGCGCAATGCGTGCCCAGTACGACCGCGCCGCATAAGGTATATCGTGTATGCCTTATGCGGCATACGCGCATATCAGAGCCATTTGTTCTTCTTGAAGAACCAGTAGAGGAGCAGGCAGGAACCCACCATGAGTAGCAGCGCGGAAGGGTAGCCGAGCTGCCATTTGAGTTCGGGCATGACCTCAAAGTTCATGCCGTAGACGGAGCCAATAATGGTGGGCACCATGAGTAGCGCCGCGTAGGCGGAGATTTTCTTGGTGTCGTCGTTCTGTTGCTGACCGAGCAGGGTATCGTGCACGCGCAGGGCGTTTTCGAGGGAGCTGCGCAGGTCTTCGAGACGTTCTTTTGTTTGTGTTACGTGGTCGAGCACGTTGCGGAATTGCCGGGCGAGTTCGACCGCTTCTTCGTTCGTTTCTTCCTCGGATGCGCCCGGGTAGGGGGAGGGGTCGAGTGCGCCGGTGCGTATGCCTTCGATGATTCGGCCGATCATGGATTCGAGGGGTCGGCAGGCACGCTGGAAGTCGATGACCTGGTTGAGCAGTTCGTAGATGCGCTGGGCGAGGGAGTTGGCCTCTCGTCGCTCGCCGGTGGAGAAGAGGATATCTTCGATTTCGTCACTGTCGTTTTCGAGGCCGTCGAGCACGGGTGCGTACCCGTCGACGGTGCTGTCGAGGGTGCGGTGCAGCAGTCGGGCGGGGGATGCGTCGGGGCTGGCGTAGAGCAGGTTGAACTGGTCGTTGATGCTGCGGTCACTACGCTGTTCGTCGCGGACGAGTGTGAGGGTGTAGCGGGGGCCGGTGAAGAGGTGCAGTTCGCTCAGGCGCACTTCTTCTTCTTTGTCGAGGTAGATTGCGGGGCGGATGACGGTGAAGAGGGAGTCGCCGTATCGTTCTAGTTTGGCACGCTGGTGGCCTCGTCCGGCGTCTTCGATGGCGAGTTCGTGCAGGTTGAAGGTTTCTTGTAGCCTGTGCAGTTCGTGGATGCCGGTGTTGGCGTATCCGAGGGCTACGGCGGTGTCGGGTTGCTGGTAGGCGGTGAAGGTTTCTTCTTCGGGTGCGCCTACGCGGATGCGGTCTCCGCTGGGGTAGATGGCTCCGGTGATATAAGTCATCGTTGTGCTCCTCTGAACGCTTTGGCGCCACGTGTGCGGGCGCTCTTTCCAGCATACGGGATGCGCCCCGTCCGGTCACATGCGCAGGCTCGGAGGAGTTGAGGGTGGGGTGGGGTGGTGAGTCTTGGATTTTCTTTTTAAGATATCTGGGGGTTGCAGAGTTTCAACCTTCCCTTGAGAGCTAATAAAGTCTAAACTTCTAGTTAATAAGACTGTGATTGTCTTAGAACCAACCACTATTTTCTTTTGAGGAGTCAACGATGCTGTTGAAACCGTTTGTGAAGGGTGCGGCATGTACTTTTGCCGCTGCTTCTCTCTTGTTGTCTGCGGCGGTGCCTGCTTCTGCAACGCAATTGCGCCCTAAGACTTTTTCTCCTTTTCCGGGTGATGAACTGGAAGTTACTTGTATTAATGAATCTGAGTACAATACCCCGGGTGATTACCAGGATAAGGTGATTGCTTGGGCGGAGTGCACTGGACTTATTACTCACGGCCGCCGTCTTTATCTTCAGAAGAATAAGAATGCTCCCCAGCCTGCGATGACTCGTGGGCAGCTTCTTGAGTTTCTGTACCATGTGAAGGGCAGGCCCGTGGTTAAGGACCTTCCTGCTACGTCGCCGTACAGCGATATTTCGGTCGATGACCCGCACTACCCTATTGCTATCTGGGCTACTCGTGAAGGTATCAGCAGCGGATGGGGAGACGGCAAATTCCATTACGACGCCACCGCATACATTGATACTGCGCTCATTTTCCTTTATCGAATGCACGGTAAGCCGACGGTCAACCTTACCCCCATCCCCGAAGAATACGCACATTGCGTTAAAGAAAATAGCGACATGCACAAGGCACGTAGCTGGTATGGTTCACCAAACATGAGCTGTGGGTATATCGATAATGATGAAGTTACTTTTTCAGATATTCTATATACCCTCTACAGATTGGATTTGATGGGAATCTTATAGAATATTTTGGGGCTCTATATCAATACTGATATTGATATAGAGCCCCAAATGTTTATTTAAAATTCCACAGAATTAGATTCATAAATACCGCGACTGTAATTAGAATTTTTGTCAAAATATTTCCGGTTTTTCTTGGATTCTTCTTCAATGTCATGCATTCCATACCGCATAACAAAGTTATTAATCGTGACATCCATATACCCTGCACGCCACGGGCCAAAGTGAACTTTCCATGAGTAATTATCTGGATGCTTCTTACGATGCTCATCATAGACATCACCACCAGCTACCACAATATCCCTACAATTTTGCTCAAAGTAGAAGCCCCACCGTGCAGCACGTACATCTTTCTCCGCTTTTACAGCACCATCACCTACCTTATGAGGATTATCGGAACGTGGAGCGATGAACTTACATTCATGCGACCAATTGCTAATGTACCAATTGGCTGCTTGATTATTTTGAGCTTGACCATGAACTGTATCGAAGTAGCTGGACGATTCGCCAATGCAACCATCAAAGATATTACGCTCAAAATCACTTACCCAGCCATGACCCCCATTTTCTTGAGCAGTGCATCCGATAAACATATTACGGCTTGCCGCAACATACCAGCCTGCACCAGCCTTACCTGCATATGCGTAATGTGGCTTCCCCTCCTGGCGCGACTGATACAGCGATTCTCCAGACGAATACCGGTGGTTATACCAACTCGTTGACTGTGAAAACTTACACTGCGAAGCGTAGACCTCAATGCCGGCATAATTCCTGCCACACTTGTTGGCATCGGATACATCCAACATACTGAACTTATTATCAGCTGCACCGATACCATCCACATTAATTGCCTTATGACCAATAGGTTTACCCACAAGGAATCCCTGCCTCCATGTCATACGCACGCGAATGTCATGGACCTTCATCGCACGGTCATGGAGACCCAAAATAGCAACTCCCATATCTGTATCCCAGATTTCAAGGTTCTCTAGTGTTGCAACTGCTTCAGGCTCAGGCCGATAGTTTTTATTTGCATAGTACGTATGCAAAATAACTCCCGCCACACCCTTCATAATGGGAGTGTGCCGAGCCCGGCTATAAGGGTCATCCCGATTTAGACGGACATTATCAGCATTCGTACGAATAACTAAATCACGAACCCCAAAACGCATAGGAGCCTCAGAGAACCACTGATTGGCCTCCTTATCACCTGGCTTTGGCTTTTCCGGTCCAGCAACAAGGTAAGATCCAACGTGGAAAACACCAACACACTCCGCTTCGTCTTCGTCCTTCTGCACTAGGCCACCGCCAGGATGAGCAATAATCTGTGTGGCCTTACCATGCCCAAAGATTTCAACCCGGTCAAGTAGCTGAATAAAAGGAGCACTGACCCTGTACTTTCCAGCAGGAATTTCTAGAGCTCCACCTCCAGCTGAAGCCAAAGTCCTTACTGCATCATTAATGGCCTGAGTACAATCTTGAGACCCATCAGCTTTCACCTGCGGATTACTCAGGAGATTAATGTAGTTTTTCGTGTGATTTTGCGGAGTAATTCCACCTTGAACTTCATCAGCATGCGCATCAGCATATACCGTTGCTGAGGCAAACGGAACTGACAATGCGGCGCCAGCAATCATTGAGCGGCGCGATAATGCAGACATCGCTGTCTCCAATCGTGTTGAGTGAAAATATTAAAATGCATACAGTGCATAAAATTATGCACAGAGCATTCAATGACCGTGATACCCATCAGATATATCCTGGATAATTTAACCCTAGCACTCACACACATTAAATATCCTACATAATTCAGTTTTTCAGGATTATTCACTTAAACATAAACCTTATATTTTTTAATTATTTAACCTATAATTTAGAAAAGTCTACTCATTACCCTAAACATATATCAACGTAAGGATGACATTAACCCAAAAGAATAGTCGCACTAAGACGATATGTTTACAGGTCGCCAGGCATAAAAGGACCCCTGAGGAGGCATTCAAAGCCTCGCCAGGGGTCCTTCTCGTCAGTTTTTAGTCTTCGTTGATGAGATCACGGACCACAATAGTCTGGTCACGATCGGGGCCCACACCAATCGCAGAAATACGGCAACCGGAAATCTCTTCCAGCTTCAGCACGTACTTGCGGGCGTTTTCGGGCAGCTCATCCAGGCTCTTCGCATCCGAAATGTTCTCGGTCCAGCCGTCGTAGTACTCGAAAATCGGCTTAGCGTGGTGGAACTCAGTCTGAGTCATCGGCATCTCATCGTGGCGCACACCGTCAACGTCGTATGCCACGCAGACCGGAATCTTATCCAGGCCGGTCAGCACGTCCAGCTTGGTGATAAACAGGTCGGTGAAGCCGTTGATGCGCACAGCCTGACGCGCCAGAACAGCGTCGTACCAGCCGCAACGACGCGGACGGCCAGTGTTCACACCGAACTCGCCGCCGGTAGTGCGCAGGAACTCGCCCATCTCATCGAACAGCTCGGTCGGGAAGGGGCCAGCACCCACACGGGTGGTGTACGCCTTCTGAATACCAATCACGCGAGAAATGCGGGTCGGGCCCACACCCGAACCGACGCACGCGCCGCCGGAGGTCGGGTTGGAGGAGGTCACGAACGGGTAGGTGCCGTGGTCCACGTCCAGGAAGGTTGCCTGGCCGCCCTCCATCAGCAGGGTCTTACCCTCGTCCAGTGCCTTGTTCAGCAGCTGGGTGGTGTCCACAATCATCGGCTTCAGACGCTCAGCGTACGACATGAAGTACTCGACGATTTCGTCGACCTCAACGTGGCGGCGGTTGTAGACCTTCACCAGCAGTTCGTTCTTCTGGCGCAGTGCGCCTTCAACCTTCTGACGCAGGATCGACTCGTCCAGGATGTCCTGAACACGCACGCCGAGGCGGCCAACCTTATCCATGTAGGCGGGGCCGATACCGCGGCCGGTGGTGCCGATAGCGCGCTTGCCGAGGAAACGCTCAGTCACCTTGTCCATGGTCTGGTGGTAGGGCGCGACCAGGTGTGCGTTAGCGGAAATCTTCAGGCGGGAGGTGTCAGCGCCGCGGGCCTCAAGGCCGTCAATCTCAGCGAAAAGAGCCTCAGGGTTCACGACCACGCCGTTACCAATCACGGGGACGGCGTTGTCGCTCAGAATACCCGCGGGCAGCAGCTTCAGCTCAAACTTCTGGCCGTTCACCACCACGGTGTGACCGGCGTTGTTACCGCCGTTGGGCTTGACCACGTAGTCTACGCGGGGGCCGAGCAGGTCGGTTGCCTTACCCTTACCCTCATCGCCCCACTGGGCGCCCACAATCACGACAGCTGACATTTTTGTGCTCCTTGAAAGCCTTGAAGATACGCACCGGATTTCACGGCGCGGCGGCGACCTACCGCCTCATGATCCGGGTAGGCACACCTCTTCTAATGATACCGTGCCCGCCCCTTTAAGTCCCGTGTGACGGGACGTCAGGCATGCCGGGTACGGTGCCGGTGAGCCTCACCGGGCACGGCAACGCCCCCATCCGATATTCGGACGGGGGCGCTACCGGCGTGAGCCGTGAAGACTACTTGATGATCTCGATGAAGGTCATCGGGTAGGTGTACTGCTCACCGCGGTTCGCGGCCACAGCAGCCAGGCTGTGGAAGATAACCATCAGGATAGCCACAACCAGCGGGACAACCCACAGGATGATACCCAGGATGCCGAAAGACACCACCATCAGCACCCAAGACGCCATGCTGACGACCCACAGGGAGAAGTTGAAGTTGAACGCGCGGCGGGCCGATTCCTTAGTGAAAGCGTAACCGGGCTTGTCCTTGTAGATGAACCACATGACCAGCGGCGCGAGAATACTTGCGGATGCGAAGGACAGCAGAGACAGAATCGCAGAAGCCAGGTGCGTGAGCATCGCCATGTTCTGGTCATCCTTGGAGGAGACTACGTAACCGTTGGGCTGACCCGGCGCCTGCGAGTAGGAGGGTGCCTGCTGGGAGTACTGGTTGTACTGTTCAGGGTTCGGGTTCTGGGACATCGTTCTTTTCCTAATCTATCGATGAGTGGATACAGCTAATCGTTGAGGCGCGGCTAATCATTGAGGTGCGGCGGCAGGCTAACTCACCGTTTTCGGCGGGTGCCCGCCTCGCTCTGCCAGGTCGCAACGCTCGTGATGGTTTCACCCTATCAAGGCAAGGTAAATGGAATATTAACCCTCGCCGGACAGCAGGCGAAGAAACCCGAATATGACAAGAAAAAGACGCCCTGCCCCTCCACGCGGTGTTACGTGCGTGGAGGGGCAGGAGCGTTATACGGTGTGGGTTGGCCGAGGTTAGTCCTGTTTCTCTACACCGGGTGAGCCAGGATGCGCGGCGGGCTTATGTAGTGCGGCAGGCTCACGCTGTGCTGCAGACTCGCGTAGCTTTGCGCGTTCTTGCTTTTTCAATGCCTCATACTCATCGAAAAAACCCTGTTTCTTCGTGTAGCCGTTGATGCCCGTGTAGTCGTCCGGCAGGCGGTTGTACACCAGGTAGTACCAGAACTCGGCATGTGTCGTCTTTGTTTTCTGGATGAGTTCCCTCAGCCGGTTCTTGTGCTTCACCGCCTGAACAATACCCACAATCCATAGGATCGGCACCACAAAGAATGAGCCCATACCGATAATGATGAAGAAGAACAGCATCGACATGCCGGCGCTACTATCGAACATGCTCACCAAAGGAACCAGCACAAACGGGTTCAGTATCAGTAGGACAATAAGCACGGTCTTCCAGAAGGTGCGCTGACTCTCGATCTCTTCAATGTTGGTGCCAGCCAACGGATTATTGATGGGTACGTAGCCCACCGGTTGCTGCTTGGCTGCCCGCGATACGGGGTTCTCCTCGATCTTGACCGGGTTCAGGTGGGCAGCGCACGCCTGCATGGGTGCGGAGGAATCATGCGAGCGGTCCAGCAGGCGCATTTCGATAAGTTCCGAGTCTGGGATGCCGAAGAACGGCTCAGGGATAACCGGCAGAATAGCGCCCGGTTGCAGACCGAGCTGTTCCAACCGAACGTACTCGCCGTAGGCGTGCATTGTCTGATTCTGCATAGCCTGGGCCTGCTCTTGCTGAGCCTGCTCTGTGGAGGCGAGCGCTACCGGGTGGTTTGCCTCATCGTCCTTACGAGATTCGTGAGTATCTTCCGGGACGTATGCCGGGGCGTCTTCTAAGGTGTCTTCCGGCTCTTCGATATCGTCAGTGTCGTCGGTGTCGTCGGTGTCTTGAGAGTCTTCGGGTTCGCCCTCTGAGTCCTTCCGCGCGGAGTCGTAACGCTTAGGGGAACCCGGGTAGACGTATTCATAATCGGGGTCCGGGTGCTGGTCCGGGTGCTCTAGCTCTTCGTCGTCGGATTCTTCATATAGCTCAGCGTCTTCTGTCGTCGACGGCTGCTGGTCCATGAGTAGCAGCATGTATTCCGGGACGGACTGGTCGGTGTCCCAGAGAGGCTGGTACCCCTCGTCTTTCTTTGCAGTTTCCCTCTTTGCGGCTTCATTCTTTACAGCGGGGCGGTCTGTCATGGTCGTCTCCTTCGCTCACCAGACATACTCCTGGTGGCACCACCGTACCAGCGTGCGCTGGGCACTCCCTTGAAACCCGCCTGATATAAGCTGAGAAAAACCCCCGGACAAGCACTAACACTGATGCGTTAACACCGCCGGGGGTTCAGCGCTACCGGAGTCCAAGGACTCACAGGAAGTCGACTATGATCCTTCCTCCGAGTGTGGAGCAGGACTTGAGGTAGGACTCGGAGCGTTCGGCGGCGCAGGCGCGGGAGTAGAAGCCCCGACAGAGCGGGCACCGCAGAATCGGGTGCAAATGAAAAGCGCGCAAAAGAAAAGGGGCGAACATGTCCATAATTTGATGCATATAGAGGTAATAAACGCTTCACAAGCCGTTTTGAGGTGTATTCTAGTTCACATCTAGTGTGTTCAAGTTCAACTAGAGCTCACCAGAAAAAACACACCAGCCTCCCAGAAACACCCCGGGAGCCAAGCAAAGGAG
>NZ_CALJRY010000039.1 GCF_937976295.1 uncultured Rothia sp.
ATCGGGTTGTGGCGCAGCTTGGTAGCGCACTTGACTGGGGGTCAAGGGGTCGCAGGTTCAAATCCTGTCAACCCGACAGATAAAGCTCCGGAAGGTTTTTCCTTCCGGAGCTTTTTTGTATGCCGTTTAGGGGTTCGCACGGTTTGGTCGTTTGAGCGGTTTGTGATCAGAATATGCGCTGCATGTACTGCCGGATGTGCCGGGGTGCTGTTTCTTCCTTGAAATAGCGGGGGAGGCGCCGGGTAAGCCCTAAACCCGGGGTGGGCTTTAGGTTAGGTTGCAATTATGAGCTTGAATCTAAATGTTGGAATATGCCCGATTTTGTGGGTGTTGGGTGGTACATTGAGTACACGGGGAATCGCGTTTTAGCGGTCAGAAATTTTAGCTTCGGCACTGAATTTTCCTTGACAAATCAAGGAATATTTAGGTTTCTGTGACTAAAACACGACTCCATAACACACTAAATTTCATAGCCGCAAAACCAACACGAACCCACGTGAAGGCATGTATCCCCAGGGGATAGCGTCCTTAACGCATACAACAGTCAGGTACACGCACCTGCACCACACGGCACACACGCCGCCACACGCGTCGCTGGGAAGGTTTTACGGCACAACTCGATCCCGCCCCTCGGGGCGCGGAAAGGAACGCAATACAATCATGTGGCAGCAAGTCTACGACCCGCTGAACTCGAGCGCGCTCTCCGCACTCGTGGCAGCAGTCCCGATTATTTTCTTCCTTCTGGGCCTCACCGTCCTGAAGCTCAGCGGTATTAAATCTGCCGTTATCTCTCTGGCGCTTGCACTCATTATCGGCTGCGCCATCTTCGGTATGCCCGTGACCGCAGGTGCAGGCTCCATCCTCCACGGCTTCCTCTCGGGCATGTGGCCCATCGGCTGGATCGTTCTCATGGCAGTGTGGCTCTACCGCATTTCCGTGCGTTCCGGCGGCTTCGAAATCGTCCGCTCCTCCATCTCCTCCATCTCTACCGACCAGCGCATCCAGATGCTGCTGATCGCATTCTGCTTCGGTGGCTTCCTGGAAGGTGCGGCAGGCTTCGGTATTCCGATCGCTATCTGTGCTGCACTGCTCGTGTCCCTGGGCTTCAACCCGCTCAAGGCCGCAATGTTCGCACTGATTGCTAACGTGAGCTCCGGTGCGTACGGCGCTATCGGTATCCCCGTGACCACCGCAGCAACCCGCGGTGGCGTGGACCTGCACGCACTGTCCATCGAAATGATCCTGGTGCTCCAGATCATAGCGGCTCTCATCCCCGTTCTGCTCGTCGCTATTCAGGACGGTCTGCGCGGTATCCGCGAGGTCGGTCTGGTAGCTCTCATGGTCGGCGTGATCTACTCCGGTGGCCAGTCCGTTCTGCTCGCAGCCCTGGGTAACCCCGAGCTCGTCGACGTCATCCCGCCGCTGCTGGCACTGGTCGCCCTGGCACTGGTCATGCAGAAGTGGCAGCCCAAGCACATCTTCCGCGAGCCCACCGCTCCCTCCCTGGAAGAAGTTCAGGCTCAGCAGAGCGTCAAGCACACCGGTGGCGAGGTCCTCAAGGCATGGAGCCCCTTCATCTACCTGTCCGTCGTGATTCTGCTCTGGTCCACCGTGATGAAGCCGCTCTTCGCTAAGGGTGGTCTGCTCGCCTTCAGTAACTTGAGCTTCAACATTCCGTGGGTGCACCAGAGCATCCAGCAGACGGCACCGATTGTTCCTACCCCCAAGGCATTTGACGCGGTCTTCACCTGGAACATCCTTGGTGCTTCCGGTACCGCAATTCTGGTCGCTGCAATCATCACCATCCTGACCTCCTCCATCAGCTGGGGTGAGGCTATCGAGGAACTCGGCGGCACCTGGAAGCAGCTGCAGACCCCGATTCTCATGATCTGCCTGGTCATGTCTGTTGCTAACGTCATGAACTACGCGGGTATGATTACCTCCATTGCACTGGCTGTTGCTGCTGTGGGCGCAATCTTCCCGCTGCTGTCCCCGATTATCGGTTGGATTGGCGTGTTCGTGACCGGCTCCGTGGTGAACAACAACATCCTCTTCGCTGGCCTGCAGGCTACCACCGCACAGCAGATTGGCGTCAGCCCGACCCTGTTGGTTGCATCTAACACCGCTGGTGGTGTGATGGCGAAGATCGTTTCCCCGCAGTCCATCGCAATTGCAGC
>NZ_CALJRY010000040.1 GCF_937976295.1 uncultured Rothia sp.
GGAACCCCCGTCGGGGCGGTATTTCGGTACCGTTCCGGCGGGGGTTTCTGCATGCCCGGTAAGTTAGCCTTGTGGGTGTTTACATACTGTTTCCTGGCTATATGCTGTGGATTCTGCAACGTACAGCTTGTATCGGGGACGCAGGGGACTAGCTCTAATAGACTGGAAATATAGAGGACCCCGGTCGGCAACCTCAAGATGGCCGCGGGGAAGTGAAGCGGGGAGCGTACGCACCTCAACAGGCAAACAAATACAGACAAGCGAAGACGTACAAACAAAGGCGGACGGGCGAAGACGCCCAGGCGCTGAACCTAGCCGCCGCGAGCAGCCCAGAACCGCCTCGGCAGCTTGCAAACTTGGCGGCTCATGAACTCGACAGCTTGTGAATACGGAATCCAGGGAGGGAAAGAATGACCACATACAGTCAAATGCTGTTTGACGAAAAAGACTACACCGGAACATACCCGTATGTTGCCGACCACGTGATCGGGCCCTACACGCCCGCAAACCGGGACCACCCCGCCTACTCAGCACCCGCCCCCGGGGTGAGGTACACGTCGAGTGCTTACAAGGTGTCAAACCTGCGCCCCTACCTGGGCTACTACTACGCCTGCCAAAACTACATGATTCTCGCCTCCGAACCTGCAGTTCTGAGGATGGACAATATCAGCGAAGAAATGTTCTTCCCCACCATTCAGGACCTCTACGAAGAGGGCAGGGGCTGGGTTATTACTCCTAACCCCCAGATTCTGACCATGAACCTGCTGGAGGGGCAGCCGCGCCTCATTGACGAGACGCTAAAAATTGTGGAATGGAATGTGCGGTTCGATATTCTTCCCGAAGTTCAGGTGTACCGCAAAGACACGAACCAGGTGCACCCCATCACCGATTTCGATACGCGCGGCCTAATCCGTGACGGCGCAATACACGGGACTCTACGCACACAATTCACGAATGAGTGGAGGCCCGTCCAATTCATTTCAGAAAATAGTTGGAGCTAGGGGAGGGGAGAGCAACATGACGAGTAACTTTGGTGGACCAGGATACGGCGGACCCGGGTATAACGAGCAACGAGCGTACATGAGGCGTGTGATATCTCGCGTCAAGTTTATACGGGCTGGCGTGTTCGCTGGCGCCGCCCTCGTCGCGATAGCTTTTGGCTGGGGTAACAAACTGCTCAATGAGATTGGTTCAGAGTCCCAGGCCGATAAGAAGCGGGATCAGGAGTTTGTGCGCCAAGAACCCACGGAGAAGTACGATGCGCTGATCACCATGGGGCCTTCCTCCGGGCCGCTGGTCTACACGGCGTTTGAACGTAAGGGGCGTTTCATTCCTGCCACGGAGGCGCAGGCGGCTCAGAACGTGCCGTACCCTATTCAGCAGCCCGGAATGGATAACTACGACCGCGGCGGCTTGTACGCATTCTTGGCGTACTTCTTTGCGTCGATGAATTACTTCTACCACACGGGTGATACGGAGCCTCTATCTAAGGTCACGGACCCGGAAAAGGTTCTACACCCCGATATTCTTCGCCTGTACAGGGAGAAGCGCGGGTGGGTTATCTCGGCTGATAAGAATGTGCTGAGTGCCAATGTTGTCGATAATCTTGTTGCGGGTGAAAAGGCTAAAAATACGAGCCGAACTATTCTGGTGAGCACCCTGTACACGACTAAGGCTACGGACCTTGCATTTTATGTGACTGAGACGGGTGAGAAGCAGGATATCCGCAAATATTTGAGGTACCTGGGGCGTTTCTCGCTGGCTGTGGAGCATCTGCGTGGGCAGTGGGTGATTGTGGTCGACCGCGACGGCTACAGTAACCGTAACACCTACGAGCCGATCTACCCGCGAGGATTCGGGCAGCTATAGCTTTCTCCAAAACCGAGGAAGTGCATCCGCAGGGGAAGCCACTATGAGGCTTCCCCTGCACCCGTTTAAATGGCAACAGAACCCGCAAAATGGCAAGGGTTGAAAGAAAGCGGTGAACGCGGGGTGAGAATAGTCAACGTGGAGCATAAAACCGCGCCGAACCAGTGAAAATATGCCGCCAACCCTCTAAAATAGAAAAGGAAAATTCCGAACAACAACCCCGCACGGCATACCGCGCGGGAAAGCTAAGGAGCGAACTATGTCGCGTAAGCCCCTCATCGCAGGCAACTGGAAGATGAACCTCAACCACGCAGAGGCAGTCACCCTCGTCCAGAAGCTCGCATGGACCCTCGACGACGCAAACTTCAACTTCTCCGCAACCGAAGTAGCCGTCTTCCCGCCCTTCACCGACATCCGCTCCGTGCAGACCCTCGTCGAAGGCGACAAGCTGGACATCCTCTACGGCGGCCAGGACCTCTCCGTCCACGACTCCGGCGCATACACCGGCGAAATCTCCGGCGCATTCCTCTCCAAGCTCGGCGCAACCTTCGTGCTCGTCGGCCACTCCGAGCGCCGCACCTACCACCACGAAAGCGACGAGCTGTGCGCAGCAAAGGTCCAGGTAGCGTACAAGCACGGCCTGACCCCCGTCCTCTGCGTCGGTGAGCCCCTCGAAATCCGCGAAGCAGGCACCCACGTCGAGTACACCCTCGAGCAGCTGCGCGGCTCCATCGCAGGTCTGACCGCAGAACAGGCAGAAACCCTCGTCATCGCATACGAGCCCGTCTGGGCAATCGGCACCGGCAAGGTCGCAACCGCAGACGACGCACAGGAAATGTCCGCAGCAATCCGCGCAGAAATCGCTAAGCTCTACTCCGCAGACGTTGCAGAGAAGGTCCGCGTCCTCTACGGCGGCTCCGTCAAGTCCTCCTCCGCACCCTCCATCATGGGCAAGGAAGACGTGGACGGCGTGCTCGTCGGCGGCGCATCCCTGCAGGCTGACGAGTTCGCAGCAATCGCACGCTTCGACGCATAAAACCCCGACGCACCACAGCGTCTCATAGCGTTACAGCGCCCGGCGGGTACCCACCCGACCGGGCGCTGAACCATTTAACCGCCACCGGGCAAGCGGCTGGGGCAAGGGGCGGGTGCATGAGTCAGCCGTAAGAGGCTGGTGTATGAGCCAGCTGTGGAGCCGGGCGCGTTCGCCCCTAACCGCAAAACCCGCCCAGAATACCCCAACCCAGCGGCTCGCCCCGTACACTTAACGGCATGTTCAGCTTTGGATTCTCCCTGGTCATCGCAGCCCTCGTCGGCATGATCCTCTACAGCTACCTGCGCAACCGCAAAGTGAGTGCCCCGCGCCTACCCGGCAATGACGGCGGCAGCATCGGCTACGCAGGCGGCGCAGAGTACCAGGAACCCTCGCCCGAATACCAGTACTTTGAGAGCCGCCGAGAAGCATTCCTCGACCAGCTCTACAGCCGCACCTCCTCACCCGAAATCCCCGTGACCCTCACCCTGCGCGACTGGGTAGACCAGGGCTTCTACGCTGAAGGAGGCGCCTACTGGGCAGCCGCGCAGCAGTTCACCTACTACCTCATCGACGGCGGATACGTGCGCGCCTACGACACCGAAGGCGACGAACTCACCGCCCAGCGTGTGCTCACCGACCGCCCCGCAGCCCTGCAGCTGACCCCCAGCGAATACCAGCGCCGCAGCACCCGCGCCGCGTAAAAAGCCGCCTCAACGTGACCGAATGGCGGCGGTAGCGTATAGTTAAACCCGTCTGTCTGCGCCCGCAGCCCAGGCACCCCACCAGAAGACAACGAAGGAAGGTCCCCATGGACGTCATCATGAACGTACTCATGGTCATCATCGCCATCACCAGCGTGATCGCAGTGATGCTTGTGCTGCTCAACCGCGGTCAGGGCGGCGGCCTCTCCGACATGTTTGGCGGCGGTATGACCAACTCCCTGAACTCCTCCGGTATGGCGTCAAAGAACCTGATCCGCCTGACCGTCACCGTGATTGTCATCTGGGTTATCGCAGTGGTCCTGTACGGCCTGGCCCTGCGCTTTAACGGCCAGATCGTCGTCTAGTCAGAGCCTCTCATCAGAGCCCACGCCCACCCCTGAGTGGGTGAGCAAATAAAGCTTCTCCCCGGCACTTCTCAACCGAGAATGCCGGGGATTTTTTATGCACCAAACGGCAATGACGAAAGCGGTAGCGGGGCGCGAATCTTTACGGCATGATAGGACGTATACACCACATACGAAAGGCAAAGAAGCCATGAGCGCCTACACCCTCGACTACACGTACACCGCCCCGTCAGCCCTCATCGACGGTGCCGACTCCCGCGCGCTCAGCCTCGCCACCAGCGGCGGCAGTACCCCCGAAGGTGCCGCCTCCCATCCGTACTTCTTCTCCGGGTTCCTCGAACGAGCAGACGTCTACGCCACCGCACTACTGGTCGTCGCCAGGGTCGCCCGCACCCGCTTCTACGTGCCGCCCAGCTCCCTCGCCGGAGCGCTACGCGCCGCAGACCCCGTCGTCACCAGCACCGCCGAAGGCCTACGCTTCGAATCCTTCAGCGCCTGCTGCGGAGTGTACGCGCGCCTCGACGTTGACTCCAGCGCACTCGACGCCAGCCACAGCGCCGTAGGCGTCACCAATGTAGACGTCAACCCGCCGCTGCGTGCCGCGCTCGCCTCCCTGCGGGCGGGGGAGCCCATCCACCTGAACGTCGGCGACGACGGGCTGCTCACCACCACCCTTGACGGCTCCGTCATGGAAGAAAAAGTGCCGCTGCCCATCCGCTGGCTCAAAGGCTTTGCAGAAACGCAGATGCTCTCATCCCGCATGAGCCCCGTGCACAGCCTGGACGCTGCCGCCGCCCGAACCTTCATCCACTCCCTGCCGCGTAACTCCAGCACCAAGGCGGTGCTGTGGGCGACCCGCGCCGTGCGTTCCCTGCGCCTTGCCACCCGCGCCACCGCCGGATCAGTATGCGTGGCGGGCCCCGAACGTCTGCGCGTGCTTGAGCCGCTCATCCGCCACATTCAGCGCCTGGACGCATACAGTGAGCCCGTGACCGCCGGTAACGCGCCCGTGCCCAGCGTGTGGGTGGCGCACCTGCCCGGCGCACGCCTGAGCATTGGTCTAAGCCCCGAAAAGTCACGCGGGTTCTCCGGTGAGGGATCCGTGCTGCAGGCGCTGTCTAACCCGAACACCGCCCAGAACGCGGACATGCTCAGCGTGCTGCTCTCCTTCGAGCCGCGCATCGATGTGCCCGTCATGTCTGCCCGCGCCGGTCTGGACGAGGCGGCAACCCGCGACGCCCTCGCCCTGCTGGCTTCCTCCGGTCAGGTTGGTTTTGACGCGCATGCTGGCGAGTATTTCCACCGCCCGCTGCCCGTGCATCCGGAGGCGCTGACCGCCATGCACCCGCGCCTGGTCGGCGCGAAAAAGCTTGCCGACTCCGGCGCTATTGAGCGGGTCGGGGCGGGGGAGCACGGCACCGGTGAGTACAGCGTGCGCAGCGGCGCGAACACGTACACCGTGGTGCTGCCCGCCGACCCGTACGCTGTGGAGGGGTACCTCTGCTCCTGCCCCTGGTGGTTGAAGTACCGCGGTACGCGCGGCCCCTGCAAGCACGCGTTGGCGGTCAGTATTCTCTACCGCGAACACGCCGCGGGCTAGACACACCACGTACTGCACTAAAAGACGACGCCGCGAGAGTTCCCCTCAGCTTCTTCACGAAAGATCACCATGAGCAAACGCCCCGAAACGCACACCTTCCCCGAAGGGGTCATCACCGAGCCGCTCCCCGGCGAAGTTATTTACCCGCTCACCAGGCAGCAAAAAACCTGGAGCGACATCATGCACTTCAACCGCAACCTCGCCAACATCCTGGCGGTCGGTGGAACCCTCGAACAGATTTACCGCCGCTGGCAGTACTTCGATATTGTCACCACCCCATACGGCTCCCAGCTCGGCAAAAACACGCCCGGAACCGTCACCCAGGACCGCGTCAAAGCTTATATTGAGACAGGTTGGTTCTCGGGTGCTGCCTCCATGCGACTTGCCGAACTCTACGGCGGGGCGCGCCTCGAACACAACGAGGAATACTACACCGCCCTCATCAACTGCGACCGTGAGCTGATCTTTCCGCTGCTGCGTGAAGATAAGCAACTGCGTGAAGAGCTCATCTGGGGTATGCTCGCCGTCGAAGGTAACCGGGACGTATCCCTCACCCAGCGCGACTCCTACAAGCCCGGGCAGAAGGCCAACAACCCCGGCTGGTCCTGCGCCCTCATCGAAGCCACCGAAACCGGGCTGATTAGCCGTGACCGCCTCATTGACGCGCTCCTGAGCTCCCTCATGAGCGACTTTCCGGCGTACCGGGTTGGCTGGTTCTCACGCCTGGTCACCGGTCTCAAACTCACCGCCGGAGAAATCGCGGCACGTCAGAGCGAATTTCTGACGCTTTTCTCCTCACCCATCGGCCCGAGCGTAACCCTTGGCGTGCAGCATATTCACCGCCTCTGGACCAAAAACCCGCAGGCGCTGGATGCCACCGCCTTCGCCTACGCGGCACCCGCCGTATGCGCCGGAACCAAAGCAAACGCACTTAAAGCCCTGACCATGCTCCAGGCGCTGTACCGGGCGGGCACCCTCGACACTGCCGCCTGCGAAGACGCGGTGGTCATGGCGCTCAGCCACACCCACTCGCAGGTTCAAGCCGCCGCCCTCACGCACCTCGAAGAATGGGTTCAGGCGGGCGCCGCAGACGATGCGAGAGCCGAGACTATCGTGTTCGCCGAGCGTGCCCGTGAACTCTACCGCGACTACCGTTCCCAGCTGGATCCGCTTGTTGTGGCGCAGATTCAGGAAGATGGCTCGCCGCTGCTCGAAGATGGATACAGCCCGGAGAATAGCCGGGGGAGCGGTGAGGAAGACGCCGCCCTCACTGAAACTGCTGACATTGAGGCCGCCGCCGCGGAGGCGCTCGCCGCCTCCCGCGCCGTAATCCACCGGTACTGGGACACCCCCGTGCGCCCCGTTACCGCATCCGACGTGCAAGAACGCGCCCGTGCGCTCCTGCACCACCAGGTCGCGCCCTGTGCCACCCCCGACACGCTCAACGAAGCAGACCAGCCCGAAACGCACGCCGGATGCGAACTGGAGCTGGAGCTGCTCACCGCCTACCTGCTCAGTGCCGACGGCATCGCGCAGAGCCCGAACCTGCTCGAACAGCTTGTTCCCCTCTGCCTGAAAAAGCTGAACCACTGGGGTCTGGAATGGTTCGACATGCGCGCGCATTTGACGGTTCTAGCCGCCGCCGGGAAGCTGCGTGAGCGCGAGCAGGCATCGGAGATGACCCAGAGGGAAGACCCCGGTACGGTGCCGAACCTGCACCACATGTACTCCCGCCACGCCGCGTTCTTCAGCACCGGATTCAAGGAGACCCTCGGCGCGCTGAAGAGCAGGCAGAGCTACACGCCGCTTGCCACCCCTGAACTGTTTGGCGGGTGGGTGCATCCGGATACCCTGGTGCGCCGGTACGCCAAGAACCTGGCTGATGGAGCCCCCATCCTGCGCCCGGATTTCACGGCGGCGCTACTGCGTGTGCGTGTGCCTGAGGTGCTGCCTCCGTACGCTACCGATAAGCAGCGGCAGGAGGCGCAGAGCCGCCGCGCTGAGGCGCTGACCCTGCTTGAAAGCCTCGAAGAGCAATACGTGAAGAACGCTGGGCAGGACGCTCCGCGCTCTGCTCCTACCCAGATTCGTGTGCTCCGCTCCGCACTCGACGGCACCCTCGCCACCGGGCGCGTCAACCCCTACCTGGAATCCATCACGGTAACCCAGAGGGAAAAAAGCTGGGGCCTTCAGCTGAACGGGGTGAAGGACGGCGCTTCCACCCCCGAGCTGAACGCTTTCCGTGGCCTCGCCACCGCCCACCACGACGAAGAAGGACAGTACGCCCTGCTCTACCCCTCGCGGGCAGAACCGCTGGCTTTCTACTGCGCTAGTAGCAACTGGTACATCTTGGACCACAGCGCCTTCGACCGCGGGCTCTACCTGGCTTTGGCGGCGCACCCCGGCGTGTGGGGTCCCGCCTGTGCTTTCGTGTTCGCCGCGGGTTTCTCGGAGCAGCGCGTCGAGATTCGTTCCCTCGCCGTGGAAATCATGCACCGCGCGCTGGACGATCAGCTCAGCCTTGAGGACGCCACGGTAGGCTTCGTGGACTTTGTGCCGCTGGCGATGCTGAACCGTTGGGCGCTCGCCCTCACCGACTTCGCCCAGCTGGATGCGCGGGCGGCGGTGCGCTTCTTCGCGCGCCTCATACCGCACCTGGATACCGGGGCGAACTCGCTCGGTAAACTGCTGGGCGCCTTCAGCCAGGCGTTGGCGACTCTCGACCCTGCCACCCGTGCACAGCTCGTGGATGAGCCGTTGCGTGCCTGGTTGGGTTCGCTGACCGGTTCTTCGCAGAAGGCGCGGTACGCCCGGAATATCCTCAAGCAGGTGCAGGGCTAACCGCTCAACCTGTGCCCGTTCAACGCTGCCGTTCAACACTTCCGTTCGACTCTTTACGACCATTCACCATCAACTCCGAAAGCAGGTACCGATGACTGATACCGCCCAGCCGCATAACCCTAACGAGCACAGCGCAGGTGAGCGCACCCTCGAAGAGCGCCGTGCCGCCCTCAAAGCCCTCATGGCGGCAGAATCAACTGACGTGCAGGAATACCACGCCGTTATCAGCGGCGCTACCGAGGAGGAGCGTGCCTCCCTCGCCCGAACCCTCACCCCCAAGAGCGTGATCGGTAGCGACCACATTAACCGCACCCCGCTCGCCGCCTACGTTGCCGGGGCGCTCGTGCACACCCCCGACGGCGACCCCTGGGAATACCATCGCTCCGCCGGTCGCACCATGCGTACCCTGCTCTGGGAGGGGAAACCCGACCAGCAGCTGATTGACGCGTTCCTGCTCGGCGCCACCGAACGCCCCGACGAGTGGATTCTGCGTTTTATTGAGGGTCTCCCGAACTCTTGGGCGCGTTCGAAGAAGATTTGGGAAACCTGCTACATGCTGCTTCGCGCCCGAAACCTGAGCTGCGATGCCCCCGAATACCTGATCCTTTTCCTGCACGAAGCCCTGCCCTGGGTGAAGAAGGGCAACACCAGTAATCACGCCCAGCTCAAAACCTTCTTCACCCGTGACATGACCCTGCTCGACCAGGAATTCTGGGCGGTCTTCCGCACCGAAGGGGTGCTCTTCAAGGGGTACGGCAACTACATGGGCGAAAGCGCGGAACTCTGCCGCCTCATGGGCGAATACTTCGACATTCGCGACGAGATTCTGAACGCCCTGCTACGCGGCCTGACCAGCGATTTCAGTGCCTTCAACTCGGCAGTGTTCCACTCCGTCTACACTGACCTGCAGCCCACCGACGCAGAAAACCGGGCACGCTTCGGGCAGCTCATGGCTGTCCTCACCGCAGAGCCCAGCGCATCGGTCGGATTCGCCCAGACCATGCTGCAGAACCTCCTCAAAGCCTGCGCACCCGCCGCCCTGCAGAAGAACGAAAACGCAGAGCTGGCACCGCTAGGACAGGTCGAGCTGGAACAGCTCATCGACGCGCTCGGCGCGAACCTCTACCGCACCGAAAAGAAGATTCAGCGCGGCGCCCTGCGCCTGCTCAAGCTCATCGCCACCCAATACGCCGGCGTGAGCAAAGCCAAGCGCAAGAAAGCGCAAACCGCCGAGCAGCTGGCGCTCGCCAACTATGTTGCTGACCGCGTCCTCGAAGCCTACGAGGTGCTACCCCTGGAACTGCGCGGCGCCGCGGAAGCCTGCCTACCCGAAGACCGCCTACCCCAGGCGGAAGAAGCGGAGGTGGCAGGCGCCTCCGTAGAGGTACCGCCGGTGCTGTTGCCCGGCGTTGAGCACCGAGAACCCGTCGCATCCATCGCAAATTTGGAAGAGTTCTGCACCCTCATTACGGAAGAGTCGAACACCACCTCGGGTCGAATTACCGGAGACGAATCTCCCCGCACTAGGGGAGAGAACCTGGCGCGCCTCTACCACTTTGCCGCGACCGACAAGCTGGCACCGGCGGAACAGCAGCAGCTTCGTACCCTGCGCAAAATTGCTGACCATTACAGCTACAACAACGTCGCTTACATGCCTGTTCTCCGAGCGGTATTGGAAGCTAACGCCGAGGCCGCGGGATACAAGTCTGAGGAAATTTCCGAAATGGCTTCGATCATGCAGCGTTTTGAACGTAGCCAGCTGATATGGCGGCGCTCCAGCGACCATAGCAAGCTCATTTCTACAGAAGAGATGGTGCGCCTGGTCGTCCAGAATAAGCACCACCTCTGGGACCCTGGCTACACGTCGCTAGAAGGCTACCGTGACCTCTACAAGATCTTCCGCGAGCAGATGCGTGCCGTCGCCGCCGGGGGAGAGTACCACACAGAAGGTCGCACGGTGCGCCTGCTGAGCGCACCACTACCTGCCCGTCAGCTTACCTACAGCGACTGGACTTATCGCACTGTTTCTGCCCTGGATATCCCCTGGAGCGTCTACTATTCCGGCCTTAATGACAGCAAGGTTGAGGAATACCGTAAAGCTAGCCAAGCGGGAGAACCCACCGGAAAATTTGTTGCCGCCGACTTTGTTCGTCATGAACCGATGTGGCAGGTCGAGAGCGATATCACGGATACCGTGGATGAGGCGCGCGAGGCGCTGAGCCACGCAACCGCTAGCATGAGCCCCGAGGAGACCATCGCCTACGAGGTACTGAACACCGCGTTCATTCCCTTCACCTTTTTGCCGAATGCTTCTGAATCGTACGGCTGGCAGGGCGACTTCATGACGGCGCTTACCGAATGGGCGTCCTGGCTGCTTCAGAACAACCCGGACCTGCTCTCTGCATACTTCCTGTTTGCCGCTTCGGAGTGCGTTGAGGAGAAGACCGTCACCCCCGTCCCCGTGCTGATGCGCGCGCTCAGGGAGTCCACCGTGCAGGTGGGCGCCCCGACCTGCACCCTGCTCGGCTACGTGGCGAGCGCGAAGAACCCCGAGTACCGTCTGGCGGCGGCAGAAGCCATTGCGGCACTCTTTGAGGCGGGCCTGCTGGATGCATCCACCTTCGCAGAGACCCTGAAGTGGGCGTTGGAGGACGGGATGGCCCTTCCGAACCGCCTGGTGGCGACCCTGCGTGAGGTGTCGGCTATTAGCCCGCTGGCGGGTTGGCGTGTGCTGCAGGTTCTGCGCCTGCTACTACCGATGGTTGGTGGGCTGACGAAGGGCGGCGACTATGTGCGCCTGGCGGTTGAGCTTGCCGAGCTGTATGGCACGCCGGTTGAGGTTCCCGCCGAGCTGGAGCCGAAGATGAAGGGATCCACGGTGCTGGCGAAGGCACTGCGTGCCCTAGCCGCCGTGCCTGCCCGCGAGACCGAGGAGGCGCTTGCTGCCCGCGAAGCCGCGCTTGCGCTACTGGGTGAGAGCGGTGCCTAATACTGTGCCTAATACGGTGTCTGAAAGTGTGCATCCCGCGGCGCCTGCGTGGAGTGCCGAATACCTGCAGAATTTCCTGTGGCGTGTAGTTCCGGGACGTTCCATGCGCTCTATGGACGATGAGGTGATTGCCGAGTTTTTCAGGGAGCATCCGGAACACTGGGAAAAAGTCTGGGCGCTGTTTACCGTGGAGGGCGCCTTGCCCTCGAATGGTCTCGCGGTCTGGCTTATTTATGATGCGCAGCTGACTATTTGCGGTCATGATTTGCTGGTGTATTTGGCGGAGCATTTTCCGCAGTATCGCGCCCGGATTGAGGAGGAGTGCGTTCAGGCGTTGCTGCGTGATTATGCGCCGCAGAACGCCCGCGTTTTCTCGCGTGCCTTTGAGGCTCTGACGGCGGTTCCGAAGGGGTTGCGCGGTGCTGAACGTAAGCAGGCTTTGTCGGCTCAGGCGCAATCCTATGCTCGGCACGGTGCGCTGATTCCGGCGTTGTTGGCTTCGCCGGTGGCAACCACGGCTGCTGTGGGCGCGCAGATGTTGCAGAGTGTTCTGCAGGTTTGCGCGCCCTCTGGCGGTTCTGTTCCTGCCGGTCAGGTGCCGTTGACTGCTGGTGGGCTTCAAACCTTGGTGGCGGAGGCACTACCAGCCGCCGCGCAGTTGCTGTTCCGGCGTGAGAAGAAGCTGATGACCGCCGGTTTGAAGGTGCTTGAGTTGTGTGTTCGTGCGGTTCCGGGGTGTGCTGCTGAGGTCTCTGGCTATGCGCAGGATGCTGTGGAGGTTCTTCCTCTGGAACTCAAGGACCGCGCCCGGAAGCTGTGCCTCGGCACTGCGCCAGCACAGCCTAGTTCGACTCAGCCCGCCTCCACCCAGCCTGCATCAGATCAGCAGCCCCGTAGCGTGCAGATCCCGGATGTCCCTGCCCTTGGGTTCTCGGCCTCTGAGCTGAATGCTGCCCTCAACGCGGCGCCGCAGGCTGGGCGCGCCTCCGAAGCTACCCGGGATGCTATTCGCAACGACCGGGACTGCGAAGAGTTACTGTTCGCCCTCTACCACCTCAACGAGAGGGAGCAGTCTGTCCGCCGCATCCCGGCGCTGCTGAGCTACCTGCACCGGGCGCATCAGGAGGGGCGAATCATTGAATTCAGTCCCGCTTTTCAGAAGCATCTGCGTCGTTACCTGAGCCGTACCTGGCATGACGTTTGCGACCAATTGCGCTACCTCGC
>NZ_CALJRY010000041.1 GCF_937976295.1 uncultured Rothia sp.
CACGCTATACACTTCCTTCGCTCCTACAGGGGCACCCGCCCTCGCAGAGCTCGGGCACCCTGATGTCGCTTCAGGAAGGTATAGCTGAGCCGCGCGCGCACATGGGGCTACAGCAAGCCCTTTCTCGATGACCCCTTTCACCGCAAGCCTGCGGGAAGGCACTCCAACGTCCCTGCGGAACCGCCTCGGCACCCAAATACCTATCTGCCTCTCGTGGCGAGCTACCAGCGGTACCTAACCCGAGTATTCCCCTTCCCCGTTCCCGCACAGTCTTCCCAAGCCGAGTGTCCCGCGGTTCGCATCCCTGCCACGCAGCCGCACCCTACCTCGTACCGCAGGGAGGGGGAGGGTAGTAGGGGAGAGGCGGTATGTTCCGTCGCGACATCAGGGTGTCCGACGCGGAGCGAGGACGGGTTCCCTGCAGGAGCAAGGAACATACCGCCTCGACCCGTCCAACCCAACCGAGCCCAACCACCACATCCAACCCAAAAAATAAAGCCCCAAACCATGAGGTCTGGGGCTTTTGGAGCGGCTGACGGGCTGGAAGGCGGAAATCCCGAGCGCGCGAGGGAATGTATTTCCGCCTGGAAGCGATTCCCGCCTCAGACGCGGAAAAAGCCCCGCGACGAAGTCCGGGGCTTTTGGAGCGGCTGACGGGAATCGAACCCGCGTATCAGGCTTGGGAAGCGTGCGCTCTACCATTGAGCTACAGCCGCATCTTTTTCAGTGTATCGCGCTTGCTTGCCGGGGGTGAAATGTGTCGAGGTGAAATGTGTTGCGGCTGTTTGTGGGCGGGGTGGCGGGGTTGAAATGTGATGTAGGACTGTGTGCTGGGGCTGGTGGATGCCTGCACGTGGGTGGTGTTTGCCAGGTATCCTTTAATCGTGCTTATTTCAGATCGCGATATTCGTCAAGAGATTGCTGATGGGCGCATCGTTCTTGAACCGTTCGATGAGTCGATGATTCAGCCTGCAAGTGTGGACGTGAGGATTGATCGTTTCTTCCGTCTGTTCGATAACCATAAGTACCCGCATATTGATCCTGCTCAGCCGCAGGAGGATTTGACGCGCCTGGTGGAGGTGGCTCCTGATGAGCCGTTTATTCTGCATCCGGGTGAGTTTGTGTTGGGTTCTACGTATGAGAAGGTGACTCTGCCTGATGATGTGGCTGCCCGTCTGGAGGGTAAGTCGTCGTTGGGTCGTTTGGGTCTTCTGACTCACTCTACGGCTGGTTTTATTGATCCTGGTTTTTCTGGGCATGTGACGCTTGAGTTGTCGAATATGGCGACTTTGCCGATTATGTTGTGGCCGGGTTCTAAGGTTGGTCAGTTGTGTTTCTTCCGTTTGAGTAGCCCGACTGAGCATCCGTATGGTTCTGGTGCGTATGGTAACCGTTACCAGGGTCAGCGTGGCCCGACTGCTTCGCGTAGTTATTTGAATTTTCATCAGACGATGATTCCGACTGATAGTTCTGAGTCTTAGTCTTTCCCGCTTTGGGGTGCGGGCGTGCAGGCTGTGTGTTTGTGCGCCCGCGTTGGGCGGTTTTTTCGCCTGTTGTGCTCGTGCGTTCACTCGCGTGCGGGTTTTTATCTCTCACTCTCTAAGGATTTTTGATGAATCTGAAGCCTGTTGTTCTGCGTGTTGCTGGCGCGGAAGTTTCTTTGTATCTGATTGATATGTCGGACTCTTTTGTGGAGCGTTTTAAGAAGGCGTGGGAGCCTCTTGCTCCGGAGTTTTTTGATACTCCTGATGAGGCGTATGCTTCGTTGTCTCGTTTTGACCAGGTGATGTTGGTTCATACGCCGACTGATGAGTCGGTGATGGATTTGGCGAATCCGTTGATGGGTTCGTTTGATAAGGTTTCGACGCTGCGTGTGGCTGATGACGATTCGGGTATGCAGGATCTGACGAGCCGTATTACGTTGGCGATGATTGAGCAGCTGGTTGGTCGCGGTGTGATGCTGCATGCGGCTGTTATTGGTGACCCTGAGTCGAAGCGCGCTGTGGCGCTGGTGGGTGTTTCTGGTAGCGGTAAGACGACTGCGTCGCGTTTCTTGGGTTCGAAGTTTGCGTACCTGACGGATGAGACTGCGATTATTTCGGATGAGGGTGTTGTGTCGCCGTACCCGAAGCCGCTGTCGGTGATTGTTGACCCGAATGCGCCGAAGGATCAGCAGAACCCGGTGGATTTGGGCCTGAACGTGGTTGATCGTGATGACCGCAGCTATGAGCTGTCGCGTATTGTGTTCATTTCTCGTGATGAGTCGGCTTCTGAGCCGTATTTTGAGCGTGTTCCGCTGCATGAGGCTCTGGTGTTCTTGAGTGAGCAGAGCTCGGGTCTGGCGCGTCACCCTGAGGGTGTTGTGTCGCTGGCTAAGCTGGTGGAGCGTTGCGGTGGCGTGTGGCGCCTGGTGTACTCGGAGGTTGAGGATACTCTGCCGCTGGTTCAGGATCTGCTCAATGGTGGTGAGCTGCCGAATGCTGATGAGGTTGAGAAGCTGGAGAAGTACACGGTTGAGGATCACCTGCCGGGTGTGTTCTTGAACGGTACGATTGCGGTGTCTCGTATGCCGGGTACTTCGGGTGTGCGTGTGGGTGAGGACGGCCCGTTCTTGCTGCTGTGTGACACTGAGCTGAATGAGCTGTCTGAGTTTGCGGCGGAGTGCTGGCTGCAGGCTGAGGGCGACATTTCGTACGATAACCTGTTTGCTCGTCTGGCTGAGATTTTTGAGGGTCTGCCTGCGGAGGCGTATGACGAGAACCTGAGCACCATGGCGGCTGGTTCGATGCTGTGGGTTCGTGTGATTGATGATCCGCTGATTGATGACGCGGCCTGGGCTCAGATGACCAGCGATGAGGTTCTGGATGAGGAGGAGCAGCAGATTGCGCTGGATTCCTCTGAGGATGCTGTCTCTGATGATGAGGACGACGTGGTGGAGGACTAGCCTCCGCGGTCCTCTGGCGCGGCTCTCTGAGCTCTGCTTGATAGGCGCTACTTAAGCACAAGGGAGGGGCGGGTAGAAGAATGATTTTCTACCCGCCCCTCCCTTTGCGTTTGCGGGGTTGCGTTTGCAAGGTCATGTTTGCGGGGCTTGCTGGACGCTTAGCCCCGCGGCGCCTTACCGTGCAACCCTACTGGGCGGCCTTGTCGCGGCGCTTCTGTTCACGCTTATGCTCGCGGCGAGCCGCACGCACACGCAGCGGACCGGGCGCCTTCACCGGCAGCAGCAGGAGTAGACCCGCCACCACAACGATCAGAATACCGAGCACACCCCAAATCTGCGCGCCCATGATGCTCACGCACAGACCGAACAGCATCGGCGCCAGGAAGCTGGTGGCACGACCGGTGGTCGAGTACAGGCCGAACAGCTCACCCTCAGTACCGGGATCAGCCAGGCGAGCCAGGAAGGTGCGGGACGCCGACTGCGCCGGGCCCACGAACAGGCACAGCAGCAGGGCGCATACCCAGAACACGCCCGGTTCGGGGAAGAACATCAGCGGGGTAGCCGCCAAGATAATGCCGACCAGCGAGATAACAATAATTGCCTTCGGGCCCAGGTAATCATCCAGGTAACCGCCCAGAATCGCACCAACCGCCGCGACAGCGCTACCGGCAATACCAAACAGAATCACCTCGGACGTGCTGAAACCGAACGTACCCGCCGCAAGAATACCGCCGAACGTAAAAATACCGGACAGACCATCACGGAACACCGCCGAAGCAATCAGGAACCACAGGGTCTGCGGGGAGGTCATCTTCAGACGACGAATCGTGCGCCACAGCGCCTTGTAGGAGGCGAGCAGACCGCCCTGACGAGCCGGGGAGAAACGCTCCAGACCCAGCTCCAGGAAACGCAGCTCGCGGGTGGGCAGCACCTCCGGCAGGAAGCGCTCGCGGGTGCGCATACGAACCAGCAGCGGCACGCAGAAGATGAGGCACCACGCGGCGGCGAACAGCGCGACCGCACGGATATTCAGGGCGTTATCGGTGGTCAGGCCGAGCACCTCGGGGGTAAGCACAAAACCCCACAGCACCACAGCCAGCGCCAGGATGCCGCCAATGTAGCCGGCAGCCCATCCGGCGCCCGAAATCTTACCGATATTATCCGGGTGAGAGATACGCGGCAGCACCGCGTTATAGTTCACGTACGCGAACTCGCTGAACACGCTCGCCGCAGAAATCAGGGTGACACCCAGCCACAGGTACTGCGGGGTGGGAGCCACGAAAAAACACGCCGCCATCGAACCGACCAGCAGTAGCGTGTTCACGCCGAGCCAGAAGATGCCGCGGCCAGACTTGTCGTTACGCTGACCGGTCACCGGCGCCAGAATCGCAATGAGGAAACCGGCAATGGTCAGACCCAGAGACAGCGCCGAGGAGGTCTCTTCGGGAGTGCCGAAATAGCTACTGGTCAGGTACACGGTGAAGATGAAGGTCATCATAATCGAGTCGAAGCTCGACGAACCAACATCCCACATGACCCAGGACGCGACCGAACGGCGGCTGTTCGCGTGGTCAACGACCCTACGCGGAGCCTTCGTCTTACGGCGGGGAGAAGAAATAGTCATAGTTGTGCTTTCGGATGCCGAGGTGGCGCTTCAGCGTAGCGGCGGCATGAAGTCGGCTGAAGTAGAGCGGGCGTGCTGAAGATGGAACACCAAGCGGTACGTACCGAGTGAAGATACGTACCGCCTAGTTCATGAACTTTCGCGCGGAAGGCGCAAAGTCTTAGTTGAAGAAACGACGCTGCAGGCGAGCAATACCGAAGCTCACCACAGCACCGACGACGGAGGTCAGAACGGTCCAGAGGATGACCTGACGCAGGGTGTCTTCAGAGTCGTGGGAAATGGCGGGAGGCTGGTTACCGGTAGCCTTGGTCCAGGCTGCGCCCAGGCCCTTGCCGACCAGGGCGGTTGCGCCCAAGTTGATACCCGTAATAGCAAGCTTAGCGACGGGGTTCATGTGTATCTCCTTAGCTGTATACGATGCGGCGTCTCGCCCTTGAATCCCTTCGGGTTGGGCGAGAAAAGAGCGCCACTCCCTAGCGTATAGGGTTTAAGGCGTTCGTGCCGCTTCGGAGCCTCTCCGTACCAAAATTGTACACCGTGCAATTCTGTGATGTGGGCAGAAGAGCGAAACAAAAAGCGGTAAATTGGCACGAACAGCCAGACGCGCCTACAATCGAACCTGGGCTTCCACCCGCACCACAACGGTACGGACAAGGAACCCAAAACGACAGGGGAGCGCCACCGAGGCGCTGAGAGTGCTAAGCAGACCCTCGAACCTGATCCGGTTAGTACCGGCGTAGGGAGTCGAATTTCTTCTCAATGCCCTCGTCCAATCAGAGGGCGAGGACATTCCCCTTCCAACGACGGAAGGACCACCAATGTCACAGAACGTAACCCCCGCCTCCCAGGAATCTACCCAGGCACCCGCACAGACCGCACAGACCGCAGCGAAGAAGCCGAACCTGCGCTGGCGAGTCAACGAAATCGTTATCGCCGCGGTTATTGCAGTAGCCTGCGCCGTCATCTTCTGGATCTGGGACATCGCAGTCGGCCCCGCCGCCAAAGCCGCACTCGTAGCGGCACCCGAATTCCGCCCCATCGTCGCCGGCGCATGGCTGCTCGGCGGCACCCTCGGCGGCCTGCTCATCCGCAAGCCCGGCGCGGCGCTCTTCGGCGAAATCGTCGCGGCATTCATCTCCGTACTCTTCACCGGCGGTGCGTGGAGCGGCGAAATCCTGATCGCAGGCTTCTTCCAGGGCATCGGCGCTGAAATCGCCTTCGCAATCTTCCGCTACAACCGCTGGAACGCAACCGTCGCCATCTTCGCCGGTGCACTCAGCGGCCTGTTCATGGGCGTTAACGAAATCTTCATCTACTACCCCGACATGGAACCGGTCAAGGCAATCATCTACGTAGCCTGCTCCGTCATCTCCGGCGCAGTCATCGCAGGCTTCCTGGCGTGGATTCTCGTGCAGAACCTCGCCAAGACCGGTGTGCTCTCCTCGCTGGCATCCGGCAAGACCCGCCGCTAACCACCAGCAACTAGCCACTCACCACGAGTCACCACTCGGCACACTACAGCAGCCACACAAAAGGCTAAGGAACCATCATGGAAGCAACACCGCGCGGGGCGCGCATCGAGCTCAACAACTTCAGCTGGCACCACCCCGGACGCCCAGAACCCGTCATCAGCGGACTCAACCTCACCATCAACCCCGGTGAAAAAGTCCTGCTGCTGGGCACCTCCGGCGCCGGCAAATCGACGCTCCTGCACGCCATCGCCGGTGTGCTCCACGATGACGACGGCGAATCCGCCGGCGGCACCATCACCATCAACGGGCAAGCACCCGCCGAAGCACGCGGCACCGCAGGCATGATGCAGCAGGACCCCGAATCCTCCATCGTCATGGCAACAATCGGCAACGATGTAGCCTTCGGCCCCGAAAACCTACGCGTACCCCGCGAAGAAATCTGGGACCGCGTCACCGAAGCACTCACCGCCGTAGGACTCACCGACCTACCCCTCGACCACCCCAGCAGCGCACTGTCCGGCGGGCAGAAGCAGCGCCTCGGCCTGGCGGGCATCCTCTCTATGCACCCCGGCGCCATGATCCTCGACGAACCCACCGCCAACCTCGACCCCTCCGGTGTGCAGGAAGTCCGCGACAGCATCCTCTCCGCCGCTGGGGACACCGGCGCGACCCTGCTCGTCGTAGAACACCGCGTGAGCATCTGGGCGCCGCACATGGACCGCATTATCGTGCTCGGCGAAGGCGGCACCATCACCCACGACGGCGCACCCGACACCGTACTCACCGAAGCGCGCGAAGACCTCATCGACGCGGGCGTGTGGGTACCCAACTACGTGCCGCGCGCGCCGCAGACCGGCAACCCTGTAACCGGCGAGGCTGCAGGCGGCGAAAGTGAGCGCGGCGAGGCGCTACTTCGCGCTGAAAACCTCAGCATCACCCGCGCACAACCCACCCCCAAACAACGACGCGCACGCCGACGCACCATCAAACGCCTCGGCGACACCCCCGCCCCCGCACCCGTCGACCTGCCCGTACTGCGCGGCGGCATCAACCTCACCCTGCACGCCGGCGAACACCTCAGCGTGCTCGGCCCCAACGGCGCCGGCAAATCAACCCTCGCGCTCACCCTCGCAGGGCTCCTCACCGCACCCGACGGCACCCTCACCGCCACCGACGCACTGCGTAACCACGGCGGCAACCACGACCGCAACCACGGCGGCGAGCGCGAAAACCGCGCCCACTGGGACGTGCCCACCTGGACCCCCGCCCAAATGCTCAGCCGCATCGGCTACGTCTTCCAAGAACCCGAATACCAATTCATCCGCGGAACCGTACGCGAAGAACTCGAACTCGGCCCCCGCCGACTCGCCGCACTCACCCGCAACCCCCTCGACGAAGACGACCTCGCAGCCCGCACCAACGAACTCGCAACCCACCTACGCCTCACCCAGCTCCTCGACGCCAACCCCTTCACCCTCTCCGGCGGCGAAAAACGACGACTCTCCGTAGCCTCCGCACTCGCCACCGCACCCAAAATCCTCATCCTCGACGAACCCACCTTCGGCCAAGACGCAAGAACCTGGGCGGAACTCGTCGACCTCATCCGTGAACTACTCGCAGGCGGCACCGCCGTCATCTCCATCACCCACGACGAAGACTACACCGCCGCACTCGGCGGCAAATCCATCACCCTACCCGCCCTCACCACCCCCAGAAAGGAGAACGCATGAACACCGACTTCTTCGGCACCATCGACCGAACCAGCTACTTCAGCAACCTCAACGCCGGCGTAAAACTCATCGTCTCCTTCACCCTCATCATCGCCGCACTCATCGTGCGCGACCCGCTCACCTCCGGAATCCTCTTCGCCCTCGAACTGCTCGGATTCATCCTCGTCGGATTCCGACCCGTCAACGTCCTCGCCCGCTTCTGGCCCATCCTCGTCGCCGTCATCACCACCGGCTGGTCCGTCGCCATGCTCAGCGCCAAAAGCGGCGACGTGATCCTCGACCTCGGCTTCAACAGCATCACCACCGACTCCGCCGCCGTCGGCGCAGCCATGATGATCCGCTCCCTCGCCATGGTTCTACCCACCCTCGCGTTCGTACTCACCACCGACCCGACCGACCTGGGCGACTCCCTCGCACAAACCTTCAAACTACCCTCCCGGTTCGTGCTCGCCACCGTCGCCGCCCTGCGCCTGGTCGGCATTCTCTTCGCCGAATGGAACGCCCTCGGCCAGGCACGACGCGCCCGCGGACTCGGCGCGGGCCAATCCCTCATCGGACGCGCCCAAACCTTCGGCGGGCAAAGCTTCGCCCTGCTCGTGCAGGCTATCCGCCGCGGCTCCCGCCTCGCCATCACCATGGAGGCGCGCGGCTTCGGCGCGGGCGAACGCACCTGGGCTCGTGTGCCCTCCTATTCGCCGCGTGATGTGCACGTGTGCATTGCTGCCGCACTCATCATTGTGGTTGCGTACGGTGCATCTATTGCAGCGGGTACGATCCAGTTCCTCTGGGGCTAGTTCTTTCCGGCAGTAGCTTGCGGTTCCGCTTTCGTAGCTCCGCTTGGGAAGCGGTATTCGTCCTCGTTCCTACAGGGAACCCGCCCTCGCTTCGCTTCGGGCACCCTGATGTCACTACGGACGACACCGCCCCTCCACGCGACGCACCTCACCGGAGCACAGGGTAGCTATACCCTCCGGAAGCGACATCAAGATCGGAAGA
>NZ_CALJRY010000042.1 GCF_937976295.1 uncultured Rothia sp.
CCCGCCCTCGCTTCGCTTCGGGCACCCTGATGTCACTACGGGCGATACCGCCTTCCTCATATCGAGGTTCTTAGCGCCTGGGTGCGCTAGATAGCCGTCAGGCGCACCCCGTACTCGCCCGCCAGCTCCGCATACGCCTGCACAAAGCGCTGCGCTCGCGCACCCGAGGCACAGAAAACGCCCACGCGCTGATCACGCACCGACTCAAACAGGCTCAGCAGCTCCGCGGGCACGTCGGTTGCCGGCAGGAGCGAACCCGCCGTATCGCTCAGCCGCGACAGCGGCACATGCAGCGAACCCTCATGCTTCACCGATTCCTCACGCTCGGGCACCTCACGCACATCCAGCAGAACCTGCGGGACCTCATGCGCCGACAAGTCCACCGGCACCACACGCGCCGGATCCGGCACCGCCCCAAACGACGTACACGTACCCGACAAGGCATCATACGTCAGCAGAGAGCCCGCCGCCGTCGGCAGACCACTCACATGCTTAAGCACCTCCGTCGCCATCAGCGAACCAACCACAGCCGTCGTCGCACCCAACACCCCGGCAAGCGCACACGACTCCACCGTCTGCGGAATCGTCGGAAAAATATCACGCAAATGCGCGCCATCCGGCTCAAAAAGACTCACCGACCCGCCAAAACGCAAAACCGTGCCCCACACCAGCGGCAGATCCGCAACCTGCGCAGCATCCGCAATCAGATACTTCGACGCAAACGTATCCGTACAATCCACCACACAATCCGGCGCCGACGCGGCAAAAAGATCCAAAATCCAGGACGCATCCACATGCCGCACCGACGTCTCAACCGTCAACGACGGGCACAAATCCAAGGCACGGCGCGCCGCAACCTCCGCCTTCGACTCACCCACATCAGACACACCAAAAAGCGGCTGACGCTGAATATTCGACAACTCCACCGAATCAGAATCCACAATATGCAGATACCCCACACCAGCCGCCGCCAACGCCTGCACCACCGGACAACCCAAACCACCAGCACCAATCACCAACACGCGGGCAGCCGCCACCGCATCCTGATCAAAGCCCGGCAGGCGACGCTGACGGTCCGTGCGCTCGCGATCCAGATGCGCATGCTCCGGATTCACCGGGGTAGGGGAAAGATTTACATCCACGAGACGAAACCCTCCGACGGCGACGACGCCTTCGCGTGCTCACGCACCGGAATACGGCCCGCCTCACGCGCCAACGCGCCCGCCTGCACCGCAAACTTCATCGCCTGAGCCATCGCCACCGGATCCTCAGCACGATTCACCGCCGACGCCAACAACACCGCATCACAACCCAACTCCATTGCCAAGGCCGCATCCGAAGCGGTACCCACGCCAGCATCCAGAACCACCGGAACCTGCGCGCGAGAAGCAATTAGCTCAATATTGTGCGGGTTCAAAATGCCCAGACCGGTACCAATCGGAGCGCCCAACGGCATAACCGCGGCAACGCCCGCATCCTCCAGACGAGCGGCAGCCACCGGATCGTCAGAAGTGTACGCGAGCACCGTGAAATCCTCCGCGACCAGTTGCTCGCAAGCGTTCAACAGCTCCACAGTGTCCGGCAGTAGCGTGTCTTCGTCGTGGATAATCTCGACCTTCACCCAAGAAGTGCCCAGAGCCTCGCGGGCGAGCATCGCGGTCATCACCGCATCAGCTGCGGTGCGGCACCCTGCGGTATTGGGCAGCGGCGCAATATTGAGCTTCTGCAGAAGAGGAAAAATGGGGGTGCCTGCGGCGTGACGGCGCATGGCAACGGTCGTCATTTCGGTGCCGGAGGCGATGAGCGCCTGCTCGAGCAGGTCCATGCTGGTTGCGCCTCCGGAGCCCATGATGAGGCGGGAGGTGAAGGTGCGGTCGCCGATGGTGAGCGGTGTGAGGCTCATGAGTTCTCCTCTGTGGGAACGATGCGGTGGGTGTGTATGGCGTACACACCCACCCAATATGTAGAACGTATATTCTTTTTCTGGAGGGGTGTTAGCCACCCTGAACGGCGGTGAGGGCATCCACCCTATCGCCCTCGTGCAGCGGCACATCCAGCCACGTGGAACGCGGCACAATACTGCGGTTAAGGGCTACCGCCACGCCCGCCTCGGTACCAAACTGATCCATGACAAGGTCAAATACGGTGGGGGCGTTGGTGGTGAGCGGCTCGCCGTTGTAGGTGATGATCATGCGAAATCCTTTCGGGAGGGCGCCGGGTGCACCCGGCGGGGAATGTGTTTAGTGGGTGAATCGTGCCGGGTCGCACGCCTGCATGATGGGCGGAATCTCAGCCCCGCAGGCAACCTCCGCACCGACCTTGCCGGCGAGCGCGGCAAGCAGAATGCCGTGGCGGAAATAGCCCGTGGACACGAGCTGGCGGGTGCCGTCGGCACGGGTGCGGTGCCCGAAGATGGGCAGGTCGTCCGGGGTTCCGGGGCGGGCGCCGACGTTCGCCTCCAGAAGCTCGCACTCTTCAATGGCGGGCACCAGGCGGATCGCGTCACGTAGCAGCTGGTGTACGCCGTCGATGGCGGGCAGCGTGCGGTGGTCTTCGCGGCTGGTTGCGCCGATGCACAGCTCCCCGTCGGGTCGGGGGATGAGGTAGACGGGGCGGGAGTTCACGTAACCGCGCACCACATGCTTGAGGATGGGGCGCGGGGTGCGCAGACGCAGAATGTCCCCGTAGACGGGGCGTAGCGGGTAGTCCCCGTGCAGTGTTGCCCCTAGTCCAGTGCAGATAATGTCGCCCGCGTCCGGGTCGGTAACCCGTTCGGTGCTGAAGGTGACGCCGCGGCGGGTGAGGGCGTCTTTGAGGGCGCGCCTCATGAGCCGCGGGTGCAGCTGATGGTCGCTGGGGATGCTCACGGCACCGGCAATACGCGGTGCCAGGAGCGGTTCGAGGGCGCGCGCCTGCGTGGGGGCGATGGCGTCTGCTGGGCGGTTCATATCCCGGTAGTAGGCGCGGGTGCGTTGCAGGTGCTCGGCGTCGGCGCGGTCGGCTGCGACGATGAGCGTGCCGGTGGTGTCGTAGCCGGTGGGCAGGTTGGTGGCGCGGCTGAGTCTTTCCATGAGGGAGGGGTAGGCGTCGGCGCTGGCGGTCATGAGCGGGAAGAGCGCGTCCTGCTGGAATTGCACTTCTGCGATGGGGGCGAGCATACCGCCGGCGTAGTGGCTGGCGGCGGGGTAGAGCGCCGTGCCGTAGTCGCTGGTTTCGGCGTCGATGAGGTGCACGCTTTCGCCGCGTTCGGTGAGCTCAAACGCGGTGGTGAGGCCAATGATTCCGCCGCCGATGATGGTGATGGTCATGGCTATGCCTTCAGCGCGGGGTTGTCGACGAAGGCGCGGACCATGGCGATTCCGGCAACTCCGGTGGTGCGGATGGCGGGGTAATCTTCGGGAGTGATGTCGCCGATAGCTACGGTGGGTACGGCGGACAGTTCGGCAAGTTCGCGGAGCCCATCAATGCCGAGGGGCGGGCGGTTGGACTGCTTGGTGGGGCTGGGGCGGAACGGCCCGGTGCCGATGTAGTCGATCAGGTGCGCGATCTTGTTGGACTCTTCGACGAGCTGCCGGGTGCCGGTGGTCAGGCCGATGATTGCGTCGGCGCCGAGGAGGGCGCGGGCGTCGGCTACGGGCAGGTCGTCTTGACCGATGTGCACGCCGTCAACGTGTACGCCGCGGGCACGCAATGCGAGGGCGACATCAACACGGTCGTCGACGAGGAGGGTCTGGTGCGGCTGGATGATGCCGGCGATAGCTTCGGTGAGCTGGTAGAGCTCGCGCGCGCTGATGGGCTTGGACCTGACTTGGATGCAGGTGGCGTGTTTAGCTGCCCGGACGGTTTCGAGGGGGTTGTCGCCTGTGACGAGGTAGAGGTTCAGGTCGAGGGGGCGTGCGGGGGTGGTGTAGGGGTGCGTTTCGCGGGTCATGCGGGTCTACGATTCGTCGTCGAGTAGATGTTTTTTGAGAAATTCTCTCATGGAATTTCTGTGGTTAGGTTAGCACAACTGCGTAGTGAGTTGAACATCCTTCAAGTGTTGAGGCGTGTGCGGCTGGCTCGATGGACGATTCCTGTGCTCCTGCAGGGGCCCTATCATATTTGATGGCTCGCTTTGATGCATGCTTGGCGCGCTATACACTTCCTTCGCTCCTACAGGGGCACCCGCCCTCGCAGAGC
>NZ_CALJRY010000043.1 GCF_937976295.1 uncultured Rothia sp.
TTGATGAGTTGCCGGTGTACGCCCCGATTCCGGTGCGTTGCGCGTTTACGGGTAACGAGGTCATTACGTTTGGTGTGCCCGCGCCGGGTCAGGTGCGTGATGCGTTTGGCGGCTTTATGGAGCATGCGATTATTTCTGCAGGTTGCGAGGCGCGCCCTTCGATTCGCCTGGCGGATGTTGAGTCTGAGTTCCGCACGTTCCTGTCTACTTCGACGGCTCGTGTGTTGGTATTTACGGGCGGGTCTAGCACCTCGGGTGTTGATTTGGTGCGTAAGGTACTCAACGATATAGGCGCGACGTACCTGTTTGAATCAGTGGATGTGCGTCCGGGTCATCCGGCTCTGGCTGCGCGTTTGCCGGTTCCGGAGAGGGGCCCGAATTCGGGTCGTGAGCGTTTTGTGTTGGGTCTGCCGGGTAATCCTTTGGCGGCGTACACGGCTTTGTATTCGTATTTGCCGCCGCTTTTGGCTGGCATGCGGGATATGCCGCTACCCGAGCTGGATTCGGCGGTTCTGGGCGAGGCGGTGGATACTTTGCGTAAGCCGGCAGGTTCGCGTTTGGTGCCGGTGACGGTGCGTGATGGTGTGGCGTATCCTCTGCCGAAGTCAGCGTCGCATATGTTGTCCTCGTTGGCGGCGGCTACTCATTTCGCGATTTTGGATGATTCTTCGGTTCGGGGTTCTGCCCATGAGGTGGGGGCTCGGGTGCCGATCATTCCAGTGCTATAGAGGGTTGCTATAGAGGGTATAGTAGAAAGATATGTCAATCGTTTAGCATATCGAAGGGAGCCCCCGTGGCGAAGCCTAAACTCAGCGACGTTGCAGCACTAGCGGGTGTCTCCCCCACCACGGTCTCTCGCGTGCTCAACAACCGCGGCTACCTGAGCGAAAGCACCCGCACCAAGGTCCACGAGGCAATGCGCGAGCTCGGCTACCGACCCAACGCCATCGCCCGTAGCCTGCAGGGGCAGCGCTCGCAGATGGTGGGCCTCATCTTCCCCACGGTCGCGAACCCCTTCTACGGGGAGATGGTGTACCGCCTCGAAAGCTACCTTGCAGAGGCAGGGTACCGGGTCATTCTCTGCAATAGCGATGACCACCCCGAGCAGGAAAAGCGCTACCTTGAAATGCTCTTCTCCAATCAGGTGGACGGCATCATCAGCGGCGCCCACTCCGACGCACTGGTCAATATTCCGCACGCACAGGCTCCCCTGGTGACCGTAGACCGCCTCGAAAGTGGTTTCTACCCGAACATTCGCTCCGATAACTACGGAGGCGCCCGAGCCGCCACGGAGCACCTCATTGCTACGGGTGCGCAGAATATTGTTCACGTGACGTCGACTCTGGGTGAGCACAACGAGCGTCAGCGCGGCTACCGCGAGGCAATGCTTGAGGCGGGACTCATGCCGGAGTTCGTGGAGCTGGGCTTCCGCCCCTCGCTGGGCATGAAGCGCGAGGTGCTCTACCGTTACCTGGACGAGCGCGCCGAAAGCCCCGAGCCGGTGGACGCGGTCTTTGCTTCCAACGATAATTACGCCGCGTTGGCGCTGGGGTGGGCACGTGCCCGCGGCATCCGCGTTCCCGAGGATTTCCAGGTGGTTGGTTACGACGGCACGCAGAGCGTTCAGCTACTCATGCCGGAGCTTGCGACCGTGGTTCAGCCGATTGAGGGCATGGCGAAACGTACCGCACAGCGTCTACTGGAGCTCATTGAACTGCAGCAGGGAGAATCTGCTGAGAAAGAGGCTCCCCCGATCAGCCAGCCTGAGGATGTACTCCCCATTGATCTCCACCTGGGGGCAACAGTGCGTTCTATCCCGAATCTGGATCAGATTCAGCCTGATACTTCTGCCCCGGATGAGCTGCAATAAGAAGCTCCCCCTCCTTTGAAGATAAAAATCCGCCCTACCGTGCGAGTGCTCACGGTGGGGCGGATTTTGCATATACATTTATCGGTTCTGTGCGCGCCCGGAAGTTTAGGAGGTGCGCTGCACAATCTCGGTCGGGCCGGTTCCGGGGTAGACCATGCCGACGGCGTGCGCCTTGGAGAAGATGCCGTGGAGCGGGCCGAGGGAGAAGAATCCGCAGCGCTCGTAGAGGCGCGCGCTATCGTAGGTCGATGCTTCGAGGTAAGCGGGGTAGTCACCGATGCGTTCGGTACCGTAATCGAGTAGCTTCGAACCGATACCATGGCCTCGGTACTCTTCGAGAACACCAATGTTGAAGAGGTACCAGTGCTTGTACGCGGGGCGGTACTTGAGCAGGTGTAGCTCCATGAGGACCGCTTTCAGCAGAGTCTTGCAACCGAGCGCCTTGTAGTAGGCACCAATCTGCTTGAGTTCGTTAGCGAAGGAACCTTCGTGGGATTCGGGGGTGCTCCAGAGGCAGACGCCCACAATCTTGCCGGTGGAGTTATCAATAGCGATGTCGATACGTCCGCGACCTTGGAAATTGCCGTAGACCTGCAGGGTCATAATAGCGCGGAGCTTGGCAAGTTCCTGTCGGCGGCTACCGCCTGCGATGACTGCCATCATGGCGGGATCTCCGTCGAATGCGGCAATCAGCACCTCGAGCGCATCTGCATATTCATGAGACTCGGCGGTGCGGACGGTATAGGAAGCTGAGGTCATATTCACCCTTTACAAAAGCTTGAAACTATACATAAATATTAGCTGGATTATTCATTCCTGACCAATAAATTCTGCCTTATCAAGACATTTTTCATCGCCATGCACTAAATGTGTGCTAGCTTATATTGCACTATTATGCATAAATTTAACGCATATTTATTCACTCTTCTTTTACATGCTTTTGTAGGAAAAATTGAACACCCCGCACCAGCTCTATGAAGAGCGGTACGGGGTGTACATCACGTTGAGGTTATCTACTCACTAAGAGTGCAGACTATGCGTTAGCCTTTGCCTTCAGTGCAACCTTCAGAAGCGAATCTGCGTTGGTCACAGATGCACCCGAAACCTGGACATCTTCAACCGAAGCAGCCGCCTTCTTGGCATTGGTAATCACCATGGGGGTTGCCAGCGGGTAGCCAGCCGCCTTGATGGCGGGGATATCAAACTCAGCGATAACGTCGCCGCGCTTGACGGTGTCGCCCTTAGCAACCTTGGGCTCGAAGTGCTTGCCATCGAGCTCAACGGTGTCCATGCCGATGTGCATCAGCAGATCCAGACCATCCTCGGTGCGCAGACCATATGCGTGGCCGGTGGGGAATGCAACGGTAATCTTGCCGTCAGCCGGCGCGTAGAGCTTACCTTCGGTGGGCTCCACTGCGGTGCCTGCACCCAGTGCGCCGGAGGAGAAGGTGGGATCCTTGACGTCAGCCAGCAGAACCACGGAACCGACCATGTGGGAGCCGATTTCGACGCTCTCGCCAGCCTCAGAAGCTACGGAGGCAGCAGGAGCTGCAGCAGCAACGGGAGCTGCAGCGGCGGGTGCCTCAGCTTCCTCGGTATTGCCATCCTCGACCTTCTTGCCCCAGATGAAGGAGGCAACGAAAGCGATGACGGTGGTCAGAATGAGGCAGCCGAAGAAGCCGGCCCAGCCTGCGCCGGTGGTGGGGCTAATGGAGGGGAAGCCAATGTAACCAGCGGCACCCAGAGCAATTGCCTTCACGTTCAGGATGGAAGCAACCATTGCGCCGATACCAGCGGAGACGATTGCGATATAGAAGGGCCAGCGCAGAGCCAGGTTCACACCGAACATTGCGGGCTCGGTAATACCCAGGAATGCCGAGGGCGCGGAAGCCGAAGCGATACCCTTGATCTTCTTGTTCTTGGTAGTCAGTGCGACACCGGCCGCGGCAGCACCCTGCGCCACGTTAGACATGGAGGCGACGACGAAGATGAAGGAACCACCGGTTGCCCACAGGCTCATCTCGATGGGCGGGAATGCCTGGTGCATACCGGTCATCACGATGAACGCATAGAAAGTACCGAAAATCAGGCCACCGAGCGGGCCGGCAACGGTGTAGAGCCAGTTGATGCTTTCACCCAGCCAGGTACCGGCTGCGAACATGGGCGGGCCGACCAGAATAAAGGTCAGGAAGCCGGTGATGAGAATGGTAAGGGTCGGGGTGAAGATGAAGTCGATGGTGCCCTTGAGGACCTTGTGGAAGAACTTCTCAATGTTCGCCAGGATGAAGGCGACCAGCATGATGGGTAGCACGGTACCCTGGTAACCCGCCTGCTGAACCTGCAGACCGAAGAGATTCCAGTACTTCATCGGTTCACTACCCTCGGCACCTGCCAGAGAGGCGGCGACATTGTAGCCGTTCATCAGGGCGGGGGATACCATTGCGGCACCCATGGTCATGCCCAGGTAGGGGTTACCGCCGAAGACCTTGGTGGCGGAGAAGCCGACCAGTACGGGCAGGAAGGCGAAGGGAGCTGCCGAGAGCAGGTTCACGATATCCGCGAAGTCAGCCCACTCGGGATGCATTGCGATGAAGCTCTCGGGACCAAAGATACCCTTGGACGTCAGCACGCTGTTGAGCGCCATCAGCATACCGCCACCGACCAGCACCGGGATGAGCGGAACGAAGATGTCAGCAATGGTCTTGATGAAGCGGGAGACAATGTTGCCCTGCTTCGCGGCGATGGTCTTGAGGTCGTCCTTGGATGCCTCGGGTGCACCAGCGGCGATGAGGTGCTTGTGCACCTCGTTGACGTCGCCGGGGCCGACGATGATCTGGAACTGGCCAGCGTTGAGGAAGCTGCCCTTGAGGTCTTCGTCGTTGTCGATTGCTGCCTGGTCAACCTTGTCCTGGTTCTTCAGGACGAGGCGAAGGCGGGTTGCGCAGTGTGCGGCTGCAACGATGTTGCCGGCGCCACCGACGTCCTTCAGCACGCGCTGTGCCACTGACTTGTGGTCCACGCTCGCTCTCCTTTGTTTGGAGCACCACCGTAGGATGCTTTGTGAATGGGTGGGGTGACATGCCTGTGCGTGCATGCCATGTGTATGTCATACGTTTGACATATCAGATGTAACACATGGTATCACGGGAAAGTTCTTAAAAGCGAGGGCTCACCCTCCACTTGGAAGAGTAAGCCCTCAAACATATTCAGAAATGACTGGGAACCACCCGCGCAGGCGGCTCTCAACGCTTAGAAAACGGCTTAGAGACGGCCGTACTCCAGGGACAGCACCTTGCCACCGGTCAGACGGACGCGGCGCTTACCGCCCTTGAAGAAGGTGCGAGCGGTCATCACCTCAGCACCCATGGACGCAACCAGCTTGCCACCCACATACAGTTCAGTTGCCGAACCATCCACGAGCAAGTCAAACTCACGAATCTTCGAACGCATCAGAGTGCGGCGGCGCAGGCTACCGCCCTCGGTGTAGCGGGTACCGCCACGGTCCATCTGCACAAAGTCCTTATCCAGAACGATGCTCAGTGCCACGCCGTGAGCGTCCTTGATTTTCAGCTTTACGCGCTCATCAGAGACGTCCACGCGGCCGCGCAGACGGAAAGTCAAGGCGTTCTTCAGCTCTACGAGCTTGTCCTTCTCCTCCTCGGGGTACAGCGGCTTCATCTCCATCGCATCGTTGAGCTGCGGCACCGGGCGCTGGAAAATCTTGCCGTTGCGCAGGTGCAGCTCACGCGGGTAGGTGAACATGTGCACCCAGCGGTGGCTCCACGAGGGCTGATCATCCTGGTCTGCGTTGCCCAGCCAAGCAATCATCACCGGGGCGTCACCGCATACATCGTGCGGTGCCTTCGGATCAGCGGTCAGGCCGGTACCGGAGATGGTCTGCGGTGCGTAGAACTCGAAACCTGCATCCAGCTCGGTGAAGGGGGTCTCCACGGTGAACTTGAGGGTCTTGTTATCCAGCGAACCAACAATGTAGCCGCTCTGGAAAATATTGTTGTACTTCTCGCCGAGGGGCTGCATGCCCTGCGGGCTAAAAATCAGCACGTCGCGGATTTCGCCGGTCAGCTCATCGCGCATGCGTAGCAGCGAGGGGCATTCGTACATGTAGGTGCCTTTGAGGCTCTTATCCTTGATGTCCAGCTCGCCGCGGAAGGTCCACTCGCGGCGGTCGACGGAGGTGTACACGACCACTGCGCCAGTCTTGTCTTCACGCTGAGCACCAATGACCATCCACCACTCGCCGTTACGCTCAAAGACGTGCGGGTCGCGATAGTGCGCGGTGTAGCCCTTCTCGGGGCCGGAAATCAGCGGGGGCAGCTGACGGGTCGGCTTCGCGTCCTCACCTGCGGTTGCGAGGATCTGGTAGGTTTCGCGGTTGCCCTTCTCGTCCTTCACGTTACCGGTGTAGAAGAACTCAAAACCTCCGGGAACCTTAATGCCGGAGCCGGAGTAGCAGCCGTGCGAGTCATAGCGGCTATCGGGAACCAGAGCGGTACCCTCATCGGTCCAGTGGGTCAAATCCTCGCTCACGGCGTGGCGCCAGTAGACCACACGCTCCGGATGCAGGGGCGAGTACTGGTAGAAGGCGTGGTAGCGCTTGCCGTCGAAGACCAGACCGTTCGGGTCGTTCAGGCGGCCCACCGGAGGCGCCAGGTGCAGTGCAGGGTAGTCGCGGTCTTCACGCACGCCAGCACCGAAAGCGTCCAGGATCTGCTGTGCTTCAGCCGCCAGATCGCGGTCGGGTCGCTGAGTTACGCTCTTCTTCTTTTTCTTCTGCTCGCTCATGTCTATCCGTTTTCGTGCAAAGGAATGTCTGGGTTGTCTCATCCCATCATACGACACCGCTCCCCCATTGCCGGCCCCTAGGAGAGAGGCACCACAGTACTCTCAGACTCTCTCATCCGAGACACAGGGCGGTCACAGCGGATTCTACAGGCAAGCACTCACAAAATAGGCGAGCCCGCCGTTTGCTACAGGAGAAAAGAATGGACACGACAAAGCCCCGAACCTCCCTCAGTTTTCAAGCCGGAGCGGGTTCGGGGCCGTTAAATGCCGCGAGGCGGCGCATCCGATGGATGCACCGCCCGCGTAAGAATCGAGAAGAAGTCGATTACTTGAGGGTGACGGTTGCGCCAGCAGCCTCGAGCTGATCCTTAGCCTTCTCAGCGTCTTCCTTGGAAACGCCCTCGAGCAGGGTCTTGGGAGCGCCGTCAACCAGGTCCTTTGCTTCCTTCAGGCCGAGGGAGGTCAGGGCACGAACTTCCTTGATCACTGCGATCTTCTTGTCGCCAGCGGACTCCAGGACAACGTCGAACTCGGACTTCTCTTCAGCAGCCTCGCCTGCTGCGCCGCCTGCTACAACTGCAACGGGAGCTGCTGCGGTGACGTCGAACTCTTCCTCGAATGCCTTGACGAACTCGGAAACCTCAACGAGGGACAGTTCCTTGAATGCTGCAATGAGTTCTTCGATGGACAGCTTAGCCATTGTTTGGCTCCTTCACTATCTGGTGCGGGCTGACGCCCGCGGTGTAAATCTTCAGTACCTACCCCGAAAGGGTCGGTCAAATTTAGGGTGCGTTACACGCTGTTCGCGTTCACGCTGCTGAGTATCTCAGCGCTGGTGCAGTAGCACGAAAGGGGCTTATGCCTCTTCCGAAGCCTCCTCGGCAGCAGCGGGAGCTGCGCCTTCCTGCTCCTCCAGCTTGACGCGCAGTGCGTCCACAACCTGTGCGATGCGTGCGATGGTAGCCTTTGCACCACCTGCAACCTTGGACAGCAGAACCTCGCGGGATTCCAGATCAGCGTAGCGCTTGACGTCGTCCTCGGTCAGAGCGGCACCTTCGTAGTAACCGTTCTTCACAATCAGCTGGGGGTTAGCCTTGGCAAAGTCACGCAGGCCCTTAGCAGCATCAATCAGGTCGCCCTTGATGAATGCCAGTGCGGAGGGACCCTGGAGGTGGCCTTCGAATGCGTCGATGCCAGCTTCCTTAGCTGCGATAGCAGCCAGCGTGTTCTTCACCACGGCGTATTCGGTCTCTGCACCGAGTGCGCGGCGCAGCTCCTTGAGCTGTGCAACAGTGAGACCGCGGTATTCGGTCAGGATGACTGCGTTCGAAGCTTCGAAGAGTTCCTTCAGCTCGGATACTGCAGCGATCTTTTCCTGAGTCGCCATGGTAGTTCCTTCTTCCGATTCTTGTAAGGTCGCCGGTAGAGCCTCGAAGCATTTATTGCAAGCAATAAAAAATGCCTCGACGCGTAGGCGTACGAGGCACGATAGACGGCACCCTGAATGAGGGCAACGGCTATTCACTTCGAGTTACCTACGCGGGCGGCGATTTCTAGTGAAATCAGCTCTTATCAGAACTCTGTTCTTCGTCTCCACCGAGGTGGCGATAGAGGACATAGTTCTAGACCGGCGGTCTTTGGTTTATTCATCATCTCAGGTTAAAGCCCGAGTCGCAAGTTAAAAACGTGATTAAGCGGGGTTAATCACTTAAAGCTCCTCTTTATGCTGATTAACCCGCGCTTTCTCCCATCTGAAAGGTCCGACTAAAAGCCAACAAAGACGCGTTTTAGAGGTAAAAACGCTTTCCATTCGAGAACACGAAGCAACGCTCCGCCGCCACACCAAGGTGCACCCGGTCCCCCACGTTTAGGGAGGAGCCGCTCTGCGCATCGGGAATAAAGAACTCAAGCTCCTGACCGGCACGCACTCGCGCATACACTCGGTCACTCGGCTCAGAATCCACCGAAGCCCGCCGAGATTCCAGAGGTAGGGAAACCGCATCCAGCAGACGCCCACGATACAGCATGCCGCCCACCAGGTGGCGGTGACCGAGCACCTGCACCGGCAGGGAATGAGCAGCATCTGCCGCCACGGGGTGCAATGCGGTCGCTCGAATAGCCAACTCACACCCAGCAGGAAGAGCCTTAGAATCCTCAAGAGTCAATAGGTTCAGCGCGGGCGCCGCCATAAGCTTCGCCACCTGCAGAGTATGCGGATGCGCCAGCAGACGCTCCGGAGTATCCACCTGCACCAGGTAACCGGCATCCA
>NZ_CALJRY010000044.1 GCF_937976295.1 uncultured Rothia sp.
TGGTGCGGTTGGAGTACTGGCGAGCACCCAGCTGCATGAAGCCCCACGCCTCAACGGTCAGGAAGGTCAGCGGAATAACCTCAGCAGCCGAGAAGAACGCACCGAATGCCATCTGCTCGGAGGGGGTACCGACGAAGTAGGTGTGGTGCAGAGTACCGATCACACCACCGACGGAGTAGAGCACGGCGTCCATCATGATGATGGAGATTGCGATGCGCTCGCGGACCACGCCGAGCAGCACGAAGATGTACGCCACCATGACGGTGGTGAACAGTTCGAGGAAGTCCTCCACCCAGAGGTGAACCACCCAGAATCGCCAGAATTCGGCGACGGTCACGTGAGTACGCTGACCTGCAAGCAGGCCGACCGCGTAGAACATGGGGATGGCGAGGCCGGAGAAGAGGAACAGCCACGGCAGGGAGGTCTTCTTCGAGCCCTTCAGGCGAGCGGAGAGGGTACGCCAGACGATGACGATCCAGATGAACATACCCGCGATGAGCAGGATCTGGAAGAATCGCGGCAGATCCAGGAACTCCCACTGCTGCGAGAAGAAGCCGGTGAGTTCCTTGGGGACGAGGCCCTTCTGAGAGAACCATTCGTTCAGCAGCGAGCCGAGGACCACGAAGACCACAGCGCCGATGAGAACGTAGGTGAGCAGGCCCTGCTTCTTGGGTTCGCGGCGGGTAATCAGCGGGGCGATGAAGATACCGCCCGCCAGGAACGCACCTGCGGTCCAGAAGAGGGAGAGCTGAAGGTGCCAGGTTCGAGATACCGTGTAGGGCAGAATCTGACCCATGTCGATACCGAAGAAGCCGGTGAGTTCTTCACGGTAATGCTCGGTGAGTGCACCCACCAGAGCCTGCAGCAGGAACAGCACCAGGATCGTTGCGAAGAGCAGGCAGGCTGCCTTCTGCGAGGGGGTCAGGCGAACTTCGTCGGGCTGACGGAAGTCGAGGACGGGTGCCTCTTCCGCGTGCCAGCCGATAGATCGGGACCAGCGGCCGTAGATGGCGAACATCAGACCGGTACCACCGATGAGGGCAATCAGGGAGAGCGCCGACCAGACCATCAGATCCGCGGTGGGCTTGTTGTCCACGTTGGGTTCGGAAGGCCAGTTGTTGGTGTAGGAGTAGGGCTGGTCGGGGCGGTCTGCCGCCGATGCCCATGCGGTCCAGCCGAAGAATGCGACGAGGTCGCGCAGTTCCTCTTCGTTCTGAATGGCGTTGGGGAACAGACCCTGCGAGGTGTCACCCCTCATCAGGGTGTCGCGGTAGTGGTCGAGCATGAGCTGGTAGCCCTTGGTCTGACCAGCGGACCAGGTGATGGTATTAGTCTGCTCGTCGTACTTGTTCTCCTTGCGCCACTCGTTCTTGACGAGTTCGCGGGGGTCCTGCTTGCCCTGCTCACGGTACTCCTTGATGGCAGCATCGGTGGTCAGGCGCAGGTATTCTGCAGTGTAGTCGGGGCCGAGGTAGGCGCCGTGGCCGAGCACGGATCCGTACTGCTGCAGGCCGCGTCCCTGGAACAGTTCCTGACCGCGCAGAATCTGTTCTTGGGTCGCGATGACTTTGCCGTCATTGCCGACGATTTTGTCGGGGAGCGGCATGGAGAGTGCGTAGGTGCGCATTGCAAGGACTGCCATGATGGTGAAGCCCAGGAGCATCACAAACGCAACAGCCTGTACCCAGCCTTTTCCGGCATAGGCACCGACCGTGTCTGAGCGGCGGGCAATCTTTGCTGCCTGCGCACGCGAGACGGGTTTTGTAGCCATAGTGTATGTCTCCAGTGTGCGTGGAATTTGTATGTGGAGTGGCTCCGACGCACATCCGCTGGAGGGGCGGCTCACTATGTTCGGGGTGAATCGTCCTTGAGGGAGGTGCGACAGCCCACCCTGCTATCATTTTTGCATATTAAATGCGTATTTACGAAACTTTGCTGACGTAGCGTCACAATGTGACGCGGCTAATTTGCCGGAACATCTGCAATCACAGGGCGGAAAACCTGAAATATTACGTTGAGGTTGAATCCTTAGCTTCCGCGCCGTCTCCCCGCCTGTAACGGTGAGTGTCAAGAGGGAGAAGGCTCCGAGGCAGAATCTGCGTAGGCTCACTCAACCGGGCTTCTACTCGGGCTCCTACCGGGGCACTCGTCGGAACCACTGCTCTCGCCGAAATCATGAGCGGGAGGCGCATCCCAGCATATGGAAGGGGAGCGCGGCGCCCCTCACGTTCCTACACCCGGGTGTGGAATAATAAAACCCGGTACTACTAAACACAGTACAAATAAATACAGTACAAATTTTTTTCAGTACAGATTCTGTGCACTCGCACGGCGCACCATCTGAAGGGGTCGCTCACCCCGCATCCACGGCGGACCGCCGCCACAGCCCGCAATCTATCGGCACCAATCTATCGGCACCTCAGGAGAGTTCACGTGCTTCTCTACAAATCCACCCAGAAAGCAGTCACCGGAATCCTGCGCACCGTCTTCCGCGCCCGCGTGACCGGACTCGAAAACTTCCCCGCCACCGGCCCGGTGATTGTCGCCTCCAACCACCTGTCCTTCCTGGACTCCATCATTATTTCCGCCATGATGCCGCGCCGCGTGGCGTTCCTCGCCAAGGCTGAGTACGTGAACACCCCCGGCCCGCGCGGCAAGATGATGAAGGCGTTCTTCGAAGCCGTGGACATCATTCCCGTGAACCGCTCCGACCGTTCCGAATCGCTCAAGGCACTCGACATTGCCCTGGAGAAGCTGCAGGAGGGTAAGGTCTTCGGCATTTACCCCGAGGGCACCCGCTCCCGCGACGGCTACCTGTACCGCGGCAAGATTGGTGTGGCGTGGCTGGCGCACATGACCGGCGCGCCCGTGGTTCCGGTCGGTCTGATTGGTACCGACCGTCTGCAGAAGCCCGGCTCGAACATGATTTACCCGCGCCGCTTCACGATTCGTGTGGGTAAGCCGCTCTACTTTGAGAAGACCGGCGAGAAGATGACCGGCAAGCAGCGCCGCGTCACCACGGACACGATTATGGACGAGATTGCTCAGCTGTCCGGTCAGGCGCGCAAGAACGAGTACAACGTTTCGCCCTCAGCCGCACGTGACGCAGGCTAGGGCACACGCCGCCTATACCGCGTAGACTTAAACCGCGCATTCACGCACCCACCCCGCGCTTTGGGGAGCCCGGTGTAGGATGCGCGGTTTGTCGTATGTGAGCGCCCGATATGACTCCGGTAGCCCCGCAGAGAACCACACCGTAGAGAATTACCGTAAAGCCCAGTTGAGCGAGGAGAAAGTACCCATGGCAGAGCCTTCCAGCTACCGCCCCGCCCCCGGCGAAATCCCCACCGACCCGGGCGTTTACCGTTTTCGCGATGCCGACGGCCGCGTCATCTACGTGGGTAAGGCGAAGAACCTGCGCAACCGCCTCAACAGCTATTTTGCGTCCCCTCAGACGCTCAGCCCGAAGACCTACGCGATGGTGCATACGGCGGCGAGTGTGGAGTGGACCGTGGTGGCGAGCGAGATGGAATCGCTGCAGCTCGAATACACCTGGATTAAGGAGTTTTCGCCGCGGTTCAATATTGCGTTCCGTGACGATAAGTCGTACCCGTACCTGGCGATTACGGTCAATGATGTGTACCCGCGCGCGATGGTGACTCGCGGTGAGCGCCGTAAGGGCGTGCGCTATTTTGGCCCCTATTCGCAGGCGTGGGCGATTCGTGAAACCTTGGATGCGCTGCTGCGCGTGTTCCCGGTGCGCACCTGCACGAACGGCGTGTTTAACCGCGCGAAGAATAGTGGCCGCCCGTGCCTGCTTGGCTATATCGATAAGTGCGCGGCGCCGTGCGTGGGCAAGATTAGCCCCGAGGAGCACCGCGAGTTGGCGCGCGGGCTGACCCGGTTTATGGCGGGTGGCGCTGAGAAGCATATCGCCCAGTTGACCGCGGAAATGAAAGCCGCCGCAGCCGATATGGACTTTGAGCGCGCCGCGATTCTTCGCGACGATATTGCCGCGCTGACTAAGGCGTTTGAGCGTAACGCCGTGGTGCTCGGCGCGACCGTGGACGCCGACCTGTTCGCCTACGCCGAGGACGACCTGGAGGCGTCCGTGCAGGTGTTCTTCGTGCGCGGCGGCAGGATCCGCGGCCAGCGCGGCTGGATCGTGGAGAAGGTCAACGACAGCACCGACGCGCAGCTCATTGAGCAGCTGATTGCGCAGGTGTACAGCGATATTGCGGCGAGCCTCGCCTCCCAGAAGGACGCCGAGAAGAGCCTGAACAGCTACGATATTCCGCGTTCCGTGCTCGTGCCGGTGGAGCCCGAGAATAAGGAGCAGTTGGCGTCCTGGCTGGCGGAGGTGCGCGGCGGCCCCGTGGAAATTAGCGTCCCGCAGCGCGGCGACAAGGCAGAACTCATGAAGACGGTTGCCGAGAATGCGCGCCAGTCGCTGACCCTGCACAAGAGCCGCCGTGCCGGTGATTTGACCACGCGCAGCGCCTCCCTCGTGGAGCTGCAGGAGGCGCTGGAACTGCCGGACCCGCTGCTGCGCATCGAGTGCTACGACATTTCGCATGTGCAGGGCACGAACGTGGTCGCCTCCATGGTCGTCTTTGAAGACGGCATGCCCGCGAAGAACGCCTACCGCACCTACAGCATTACCGGCGACGCCGCGCGTGACGATACCGCCAGCATGTACGACGTCATTACGCGCCGCTTCAAGAGGCACCTGGCGCAGCAGGCGGAACGCGAAGCCGCGCCCGTGCGCTCCGGCGAGATTGACGCCTCCACGCCCGAGCCTGCGAAGTTCGCCTACCCGCCGAACCTGGTGCTCGTGGACGGCGGCCCGCCCCAGGTGGCTGCCGCCTCCGCCGCGCTGAGCGACCTGGGCATTACGGATGTGTACGTTGCCGGCATCGCTAAGCGCCTGGAGGAACTGTGGCTACCGGACGACGACTACCCGGTCGTGCTGCCGCGCACCTCGCAGGCGCTGTACCTGGTGCAGCGCATCCGCGACGAGGCGCACCGTTTCGCTATCACCTTCCACCGTTCTAAGCGCGGTAAGGCGATGGTCGCCTCCGCCCTGGATGAGGTGCCCGGTCTGGGCGAGGTGAAGCGCGCCGCGCTGATTAAGCACTTCGGGTCGGTGGCTCAGATTAAGCAGGCGAGCGCCGAGGAGTTGACGGCGGTGCCGGGTATTGGTCCGGCGTTGGCTCAGAAGATTCTGGCGGCGCTGACCTAAGCATCTGGTGGCGCCGCGTGAAGAAGCCCGTGAAGAAGCCGCCCGGCGGGTGGCTGCGCCCCGCCTCGTAATAGCGCTTAACAAACGTGTCATAATTGAAGGAAACCGTCATCATTACGAGCGCGCTATCTTCGCGCGCCCTCAACCAGTAGAGTGGAAACCGTGAGTAATAACCATCTGCGCCTATTCACCAGCGAGTCGGTGACTGAAGGCCACCCCGATAAGATTTGTGACCAGATTTCTGACGCCATCCTTGACGGCATCATCGCCCAGGATCCCGCAGCGAACGTTGCTGTGGAGACCATGGTAACCACCGGTCAGGTGCATGTTGCCGGTGAGGTGACCACCTCCAGCTACGTCGAAATCCCCTCCATCGTGCGCGAGACCATTCTGGGTATCGGCTACGATTCCTCTACCCGCGGTTTCGACGGTGAGTTCTGCGGCGTGTCCGTGTCCATTGGCGAACAGTCCCCGGACATTAACGCCGGCGTGTACGAGTCCCTTGAGGTTCGTCAGGGTATCGCTGCTGACGAGTACGACCGCCAGGGTGCGGGCGACCAGGGCATCATGTTCGGTTACGCTTCCAACGAGACGAACGTGCTGATGCCCGCCCCGATTTGGCTGGCGCACCGCCTCTCTGAGCGTCTGACCAAGGTCCGTAAGGACGGCCTGCTGACCGAGCTGCGCCCCGACGGCAAGACTCAGGTGACCCTCGGCTACGATTCGAACAACGTCCCCGTCTCCGTGGACACCGTGGTTGTTTCGAGCCAGCACACCGCAAGCTACGATTTGGCTGACCTGCGTGCAGACATTGAGAAGCACGTGATCGCACCGGTCCTGGGCAGCGTCGAGCTGGATTCTTCCAACGCTAAGTTCATTGTGAACCCCGCTGGCCGCTTCGTTCAGGGTGGCCCCGTGGGTGATGCGGGTCTGACCGGCCGCAAGATTATTGTGGACACCTACGGCGGTTCGGCTCGTCACGGTGGTGGCGCGTTCTCCGGTAAGGACCCGTCGAAGGTGGACCGTTCCGCAGCGTACGCAATGCGTTGGGTTGCGAAGAACATTGTGGGTGCCGGTCTGGCTGACCGCGCCGAGGTTCAGGTTGCGTACGCTATCGGCCAGGCAGCGCCGGTCGGTCTGTACGTTGAAACCTTCGGCACCGAGAAGGTCGACCCGATCAAGATTGAGAAGGCTGTGCGTGAGGTCTTCGACCTGCGCCCGCTGGCAATCATTAACGAACTGGATCTGCGCCGCCCGATCTACAAGAAGACCGCAGCTCACGGCCACTTCGGTCGTACCGAGCCGGAATTCACCTGGGAGCGCCTGAACCGCGTGGATGCGCTGCGTTCGGCAGTGTCCTCTTCCTAATCTCTGTCAGGGTAGAGGAGCACGCTGATTCGGGTGACTCAGAGCAGTTCTGAATCGAACTCTTCGGCACCGTTGGGTGCTCAGCAGGAATCCCTGCAACAGCTTGACCTGTTGCAGGGATTTCCTGCTCTTCGTGATGCCCTGATTCCGGCTGCCCCGGAGCCGGTGAATGTTGCCGCTGAGTTGGAGGCGAGCGGCGTGCCGAACCCTGTGGCGCGTGTGCGTGTGGATAGCACCCTGCCGCAGGTGGACCGCACCTTTGATTACCGCGTGCCCGCTGAGCTGAGTGAGGATGCGGTGCCCGGCGCTCGCGTGCGCGTGCTGTTCAACGGTCACGAGCTGACCGGTTACATTGAGGAGCGCGCCGCCACGACCGATTGGACGCGCACTTCGCTGTTGCCGCTTAAGTCGGTGCTGTCGCGGGTGCCGTCTGTTGCGCCCGAAATTTTTGCGCTTGCCGAGGCGCTTGCTGACCGTTACGCTTCGACGGTGGCGAATGTTTTGCGTCTGTCGGTGCCACCGCGTATTGCCGCCCTGGATAAGAAGTATGCGCCTCTGCTGCCGGGGTACGAGTCGGCGTATCTGAGCGAGCCTGCTCGGGTGAATGTCCCCAAAAATAGTGCGGAGGATGCCACCGAGACCAACCCCGAGCACGCGGATCCCGAGCCTGCTACCGCCTCCGCCGCCTCCACTCACGCCGACCCGTACGCTTGGCTCGCCACCCCCGGCTCACCCGCGCCCTTCGTGCTGGACCCGCCGGCGCTGAACCCGGACGCGCCGGATGCCGCCTCCGTCTTCTCCGATTACGAGAACGGTGCGGAGTTCATTGAGGACGTTGCCGCCGGTGCCGCAACCCGCGCCGTGATGACGGTTCTTCCCGGCCACCTGGAGCACACGTGGGCGGATGTTTTGGCGACCGCTCTCGCAACCGCTGCGGCGAACGGCAGGGGCGCTATTGCGGTGGTTCCGACCGCTAAGAACCTGGATCTTCTGGAGGCGGCGCTCGCCGAGCGTCTGCCCGCTGACTCGTTTGTGCGTTTGAGTTCTGATTCGACTCCGCATACTCGCTATCACGGGTTTGTGAAGGCGCGCCTGGGGCAGGTTCCGGTGGTAATTGGTACCCGCGCGGCAGCTTATGCGCCGGTGGCGAACCTGGGCCTGGTGGTGTGCTGGGATGACGGCGATTCTTCGCTTCTGGAGCAGCGCGCCCCGTATTGTCATGCCCGTGATGTGTTGCTTCTGCGTGCTGCGGCTGAGAATACTGCGGCGCTGTTTGCCGGGTTCAGCATGAGTAGTGAGGCGGCGCGTCTGGTGCGTACCCGCTGGGCGTCTCATGTGCGTGCGCCGCGTGCGCTGGTGCGTGAGTATTCGCCGCGTATTTTTTCGACGGGTTCGGAGTTTGAGCTGGCGCGTGACCCGTTGGCGGCGATGGCGCGTATTCCGCACCTGGCGTTTGAGCATGCTCGTCGGGCGTTGGCGCGTGGTCCTGTGTTGGTTCAGGTGGCGCGCAGCGGCTATATTCCGTCGTTTTCGTGCGAGCGTTGCCGCATGCCGGCGCGTTGTGGCGAGTGTAGCGGGCCCCTGTCGGTGGCTTCGGGTTCGTCGGTTCCGTCGTGTTCGTGGTGCGGTCGTCTGGCGCAGCAGTGGCGTTGTTCTGAGTGTGGTTTTACGCATTGGCGTTATTCGGCGGCGGGTGCGACTCGTACGGCTGAGGAGCTGGGTCGTGCGTTCCCGAATGTTCCGGTGATTTCTTCGGCGGGTGACCATGTGCGGGCGTCGGTTGGTCCTGAGCCTGCGTTGGTGGTGGCGACTCCGGGTGCTGAGCCGGTGGCTTTTGGCGGCTATGCGGCGGCGCTTTTGTTGGATGCCGATAAGATGCTTCGTTTTGATTCCTTGCGTGCCCCGGAGGCGGCGTTGCGTCGCTGGTTGAATGCGGCGGCGTTGGTGCGTCCGGCGGCGCTTGAGGGTACGGTGGTGACGACTGCTTCGCCGTCGCCGGTGGAGCAGGCGCTGGTGCGTTGGGATCCGGCGTGGTTTGCTCGCCAGGAGTTGGAGGAGCGCGCTCAGACGGGTCTGCCTCCGGCGGTTCGTACGGCTGCGGTGACCGGTGCGGAGGCGGATGTTCGCGCCTTCATGGAGGAGTTCTTGGGCTCTTCTGCGCTGGATGAGCGGGTGCGTGAGCAGTTGCGTATTGTGGGTCCGGTTCCTCTGGATCAGGGGTATTTTGCCTGGTCGGAGTCTCTTGTGGAGGATTCTGAGGAGGCTCCGGTTCAGGGCGATTGGCGTACCCTGATGTTCTTCTCGTATGGCATTGCCCAGCAGGTGACCCGCGAGTTGCGTGCTACGCGTGCAACGATTGCGGCGTTGAAGAAGAACGTGGGGGAGCGGCCGGTTCAGATTCGTTGCGACGGCCTGGATGTACTGTAATTTTCTAGCCGTGCTGTAGTGTTCTAGTGAGGGGCGGTTTGTGCTCCTGACTGCGGTGCTGACGGCGTGATTTTCGTCTGTGGGGTCAGCGCAGAGGCGAGGAGGTGAGAGGCATGCCGAAGATGCCTCATCTGCTGAAGGGTAGTGCGCTGCCTGACGATGAGCAGCGGCGGCTGGCTGAGTATGCTTCTGCGCATCCGAAGAGTGCCCTGCACCGCAAGGGTAAGCACCATGATGCGGCGGTGCTGCTGATTCACGGTATCGGCTACCAGAATCACGGTGAGACGCTCGCGTATTTTGGCAAGCCGGTGGCGCATAGTGTGCAGACTCTGTTGGCGCTGAACACGGATTCTGCTGCCCTCTCTGACGAGAACCCCGCTGCGGAGGCTTCTGCGCGGGTTCGTGTTGAGGTGATTCCTGACGGTGATACCTTCCCGCCTGCCGCTGAGGTGAACCCGCTGAGCCACCAAAGCGAGTTGACGTATTCGTTGACGATTGAGCGCACGGAGTACCCCGCCGACCCGGCGGAGGAAAGCCCGGAGGCAGAAAAGAAATCCGCTCAGGAAGAAGCCGCCTCACCGTCTGAAGCTGACGGGCAGAATCTTCTGGAGCGGACTCTGCAAGAGAAAACTTTGCTTGAGCGCACCCTGGACTCTGCACGTAAGTACCGTCTGCGTAAGTGGGCGGTATTGCGCCCCTCGTTTGATGTGAGCGTGCTGGGTCTTCCGGTGTTTGAGGGTGCCCCGGCGGAGGATCTGCCCAAGGTTGAGTTGCCCAAGGTAGCACTGCCCAAAGTAGAGCTCCCGAACATTGAGCTACCCAGTATCGAGCTGCCTCATCTTGAATTTCCGCGCCTGCCACAGCCGAAGCCGCGCCCGGTGCGCACGGTCACTCGCCGCAGCCTCCTCTTTCAGGAGGGCTTTTGGCGACCGCGGCATTACCGCCCGTTGAAGGAGCATTTGCCCTGGTTGGTGTCGGTTTTGCCGCTGTTTTTGATGTTCTGCTTCTACTATGAGCGCCCCGGCGTGACCTTGCGTGAGCGTGCCGGGAACCTGTGGCGTTCTACGGCCCGGTTTGTGAATGTGGCACTGTGGTTGGTGCTGGCGGCAATGGCTGTGATGACCTTCCGTGATGCTTTTGTGGCGTCCCTGGGCACTGCGCAGGGTGCGTTTACGGCTCTTGCGGCGGTGCTCGGCCTGGGTATTGTGGGCTGGGTTTTGGCTCGTCGTGCCCGTGAGCTGTGGGCGCTGGTGAAGGCTATTCCGACGCAGCTGATTCAGACGGCGACCAGCCCGGATTCGCGCGATTTGGAGCGTATTTATGCGCGTCTGGATCGTCAGCTGGACGATTTGAGTTCCCGTAGCGATGCGGTGGGTATTATTGCCCATTCGCAGGGCGGGTATTTGAGCTATGAGTTGCTGCGTCGTCGTGCGGCGGCGGGTAAGAAGCCGATTCGTTTCTTCTACGGCCTGGGTAGTGGTGTGGTCCCGATTAGCATTATCGCTAGTGACCGCAACGACATTCCGGAGCGTCTGGATGCCGCGGGCGGCTACCGTAACCGCGCCATGCTGCTGTGGGTGAGCGCGGTCGCGGCGCTCTCGTGGCTGGTGGAGGCGTCCCTGCTGGCAAGCCCGTACCGTTCACTGCTGCATCATGCGATGCTGGTGCCGCTGGCATTGAGTGTGGTACCGCTGGTTGCGAGCGTACTGGGTGCTTTGAAGGGTAGGGCGCGTATTGTCCGCAGGAGCGCCGGGGAAAACGCTGAGGAAAGCCGGGAAAGCACCTCCGCAACTCCCTCCGCAAAGATCTCTGCAACCGCCTCCGCGAAGAGCCCGGCTGATGTGCGTCCGGCGGAGGCACACCTGGCGAACCCGTACGGCACGCGCGCCTACGTGAAGTGGCTGATTCCGCTGCTCTTCGTGCACGGCGTTTTCATGCTGTACGCGGTGTTCATGCTGCTGCTGGCGCAGGTGCGTGCTGAGGGCGCTGTCCCCGAGCTGACCGCCGCCTCTGTGGCGTTTTGGGGCGCTCTGATTCTGGTGCTCATGATGTCGGTGCGTAGCGCCTGCCACCTGTATGTGCGCGCCTACGCGCCGATGCTGCAGGATCTTGATGTGGTTGACCGGTGCGAGATTTCCGCTCGTGGTGACAGTATTGGCAGGTCGAATATTACTCAGCCCGCCGGTGTGGATGTTACGTTTGTGACCCTGCCGGGCCCGTCGGTGAATAGTCACATGCAGTATTTTGATGCGTGTTCGCCGGTGCCGTTGATGCTTTCGCACCGCCTGGTGCCGCACATGATGCCGGCGGGTGAGCAGGCGCAGAAGGCGGCGGCTTTCACCGATATTGGTGCGGAACTGAACAACGGTTTTACACGTGTGAAGAAGTGGATGCGCACCATGCATTACGGGCTGTATGCGGTGCTTCTGCTGATGCTGTCGGTGCTGCTGAATGTGGCGTCACCGGTGAGTCTGTCCGCGTTGACGGGGCTTGATACGTCGGGTCTGCATTCGGAGGGCTTCGAGCGTCTGGTGGCTGATGCTCAGCAGCTGCGTGAGCGGGCGGGTTCTTCGGATCTGCTGCTGTGGATTCTGGTCGGCATTTTTGTGGTGGAGGCGCTGCTGATGATGGTGCTTTCGCCGTGGACTCAGCGGCGTTTGCAGCGTGCGTTCATGATGCGCAAGGTGGACCGCACGGGTCAGCTGAGTGAGTTCAATCCTCTGCCGATGGTGACGGCTCTTCTGGGTCTTGACGGTGAGGATGAGGACACTGAGGATGAAGTCGTGGCGAGTGCGGGGGAGAAGGGCGCGTCTCAAACTTATGCATCCCAGGCCAGCGCGGCACAGGCGAACGGGGTGTAGATTAGTCTCGCTCGGTGTGGCGCACATCCGCCATTTTATGCACCATGTGCATTTAGTGGTTGATAATAGCTCTAGGCGCCCCTAATTAGCGTAGTCGCCGTATTCACGGTAAAATATTCACCACTGCGGATACTATTTCGGCGCTTGTCGAGGTGGTATTGGCGGTATCTATCACTCAACTTCGCGTACGCTTCACAACCGTGCGCACCAACGAAAGATGAATACTGGTGACTCAGACTATGATCACCCCCGCATACGAACCTGCATGCGGCGGGTCTGCTTCTGTACACAATTACGGCGTCATGCACCCGGACCCCGTGTTGCTTTCCGACATGACCAGCGCAGAACGAGGAGCTGTTTACCGCTACTTGGCGCGCTTCGCTGAGCTGGATGACGCAAAGATTTTCTACGCGTACAGTCACGCCTATGAGCTGGCCCGTAAGGATGCCGAGCACGGTCTTTACGCAACTATGGCGTAGCCTGCATCGTTAGTTTTTAGAAATGCTGCTGCACTTCTCGTGAGTGTGGCAGCATTTCTGCTTTTCGGACTGTCTTTCGGTTTCGGTCTGGATCCCGGGCGGGTTTAGCTCGCGGGGACGTGACGGTCATACGCCGCTATGTGCCGCCGATTTCTTCCTGACTACCGGGGACGTGTCCACTATGGGGGCGTTCCCCGCTGGTTCTTGAACATTGATTGGCTCTTGGGTAGTTTAGAGGTATCACAACCACTGCTGCGAAGAGACTCTCGGTCGCCTCCGCGATTCTGTCCGCAATGTTATACGTAGCGTCTGCGCTGATGCAGCGTTGCACTTAAGAAACGCCCAAAGGAAAGGTACTCACCGATGAGCTTTACCAATATCACCTCTGAATACGAGCCGGGATTTGGCGATTCGGCACCGAGCCGTGACAACGGCATTACTCACCCGGATCCTGTGCTGCTGTCCTCGATGACGAAGGCTCAGCGTGGCGCGGTGTGCCGCTACCTGGCTCGTTTTGCTGAGCTGGATGATGCGAAGATTTTCTATGCGTACGGTCATGCGGATGAGCTGGCTGCGAAAGAAGCAGCCCGCGGAGCTTACGTATAAGGATTCCTGCTTCGGTTCGGTGCGGTGAGGCTGCACCTTCCGGATGCGCCCTCAGGGTGCCCGAGCTCTGCGAGGGCGGGTTCCCTGCGTCGGCGCGGAGGAAGTGTGTAGCGAACCGCCCTTGCATACCGCCGCAGTGTAGAACGCGTGCCGCATACGCCACTCGGCGCCCACGAATTGAATACGAGAATGCCGCCACACCCTCCCGAGTTTCGGGGGAGTGCGGCGGCATTTCTGTGCCTAGCGCCGTAATTTAGCGCCGCGTTCTGTAAGTCTTGCAAGCCCTAGAGCCCGCGCTTCAGAGAGCCCGCTTTAGAGCCCGCGCACGATCTCCAGCAGCTTGAGTGCCGAGTCGCGCCAGGAGTAGCGGCGCACATCCGACAGGCCGTCAATAATCACGCGCTCGCGAACGGCGGTGTCCTCCAGCGAACGGATAGCCTTGACCCAGTCGGCAGCGTGCGCCTCCGGGGCACCGTCAACCGGCGCGAACACGGCGTGCGGGGCAATCTCACGGAAAATCGGGATGTCACTAATCACCGCGGGGCAACCGGCAGCCTGCGCCTCAACCACGGGCAGGCCGTACCCCTCCTCACGAGAAGCCGTCACCAGTGCGTGCGCCTGGCGGAGCAGCTGCTGGTACTCCTCATCGCTCACGCCGTTGTGCACCTCCACATTGTCGGCAATCAAACGTTCGTCAGTGAGTTGCACCAGACGCTGCGGCGGCATCTTCGACAGCAGGTGCAGGCGGTAATCCGGTAGAGAACGCATCGCCAGCAGCAGGGTTTCAACGTTCTTGTACGGCATGAACGAACCCATGTACACCAAGTGCTTGACGGGCTGCTCTTCGCGGGTCGTGGCGCGTTCCAACGCAGTCTGACGGGAGACGACGCTACCGGGCTGCGGGGCATTGGGCACCACGAACAGCGGCTTGGTGGTCAGCTCATGCTCACGAATCAGTGAGGCGGTCGACTCAGAAACCGTCACGACCGCGTCGCCGTGGTTGAGCAGGAAGCGCTGCGGGGCGTAGGTCTTGTGGAAGAGCCGCCAGCCTACACGCACCGGCGCGGGCAGGAACCCGGGCGGGGTCGGGTGCGAATAGTAAATCAGGTCGTGCAGAGTGAGAATCAGCTTGAACTTGCGTCCGGTAGAGCCAATGGTCTGCATTGGGGAAAACACCACGTCCGGCGCGTACTTGTTCAGCTGCAGCGAGGCGGTCGGTTCGAGCGGGCCGGTGGGCGAGCAGATTTTCACGTGCGGCAAATCCGGTAGCATGTCCAGCTGACGTTCGTCGCTAATAATCATGGTCAGGTCGAGGTCGGCGGCGGCTTCGTCACCGGTGTCGATGAGGGTTTTGAGCGCGCCCAGCAAGGATGCAGTGTAGCGGCTGATGCCGTCGTGGAAGCCGATACGGGTGTATCGGGCGTCAACCATGAGTTTCATGTTGGTTCCTTCTGTTCGTTCCCTTAGTGCTCGGCGGCGAAATCGGCGATGAGTTCCGCGGCGAGGCGAGGGGTTTCGTAGTGGATGAGGTGCCCGACTTCGGGGATCATGTCCAGGCGCTCGCGGGCGCCGGTCGAAGAGACGGGTAGATTGCGGGAGGTCAGCGTCGCGTACATGGCGCGTGCCGTTTCGGGGGTGCCCAGGTCGTCGTCTTCTGCGACGAGCATCTGCACGGGCACGGTGATTGCGGCGGCGTATTCGGCGGCGGTGTGCGTAATGGACGCTTCGTAGGCGCTGAGCACTCCGCGGCGGGAGCCGAAGGAGCCGAAGTAGGCGGCGTGCTGGCCGTTGATGAAGCGGCGCATTGCCTTGTCTTTGGTGCGCATCATGACTTCGCTGGAGGCGCGGGTAATCAGCTGCGAGCGCAGTAGCGGGTAGCCGATTTTTTCGGGTAGTGCCGCGCCGGCACGGTAGTAGAGGGAGGCGAGGCGGGAGGCGACGCGCTGGCTGCCTTCGAGGGCGGGTTCGCTGATGGGGTTGATGAGCGAGAGTAGCGCGAGCGAGTTCGGGTGTGCGGCGGCGAAGGCGCTGGTGACGATGGAGCCGAAGGAGTGGCCGACCACGTGCAGCGGCAGGGGCTGCGCATCATCGCGGGCGGGGTTGGTGTGCTCCACAAAGTCGTTCAGCCACGCCACGTACGCGTTGATATTGTCTTTGCCCTGGGCGTTTTCGGGCAGGTCTGCGGAGCGGCCAAATCCGGGCAGGTCGGGGCTGATGATGCTGACGTTCGGGATGAGCTTCAGCAGGTAGTTCGCGATGATTTCCAGGCCGTGGTGGTCGCCACGGAAACCGTGCACGAGTAGCACGGGGTAGGAGCCTTCGGGGAAGGTGCCGTCGTTCATGCCTTTGCCGTACTGCCAATAGCGGGTCATGACCGCCTGCGTGCCGTCACCAATGAGGGCGTCGTGGCGGGTGCCGGGAATGAGCGGGCCGGGCACGCCCTCAAGAACTGAGGTGTTGGGGGAGTGCGGGGTAACGGTGGAGGTCATGGGTACCTTTCGCGGGTTGGGTACTGGGACGGCGAAGTCCCGTTCTTAATTCTAGGGGAGAAGCCTGAAAGGGCTCTGAAACTTGCGCCCCGCATCGTCAGCTGCGCGGGCGGTGCCGTCCATTTGGTAGTCGGGGCGGCCTCAACTCTGGCGCGGTGCGGGTTTCGCGTTACACTTGGAGGGTTAAGTTTTTATCAACCTGTCTTTATTTAAGGAATCGCTGTGTCTGCTCAGGTAGAGACCGAACGCAACGAAAATGCGTACGACTTCCGCGCTATGGAAGCCAAGTGGCGCCCCTACTGGGACGAAACGAAGGTTTTCCAGCCCACCGGTGACGCCCCCAAGGGCCGCAAGTATGTGCTGGATATGTTCCCGTACCCCTCCGGTGACCTTCACATGGGTCACGCGGAGGCATTCGCTATTGGTGACATGAACGCCCGCTACTTCAAGCAGTGCGGCTACGATGTTCTGCACCCGATTGGCTGGGACTCCTTCGGTCTGCCCGCTGAGAACGCAGCCATTAAGAACGACACTCACCCCAAGGAGTGGACGTACAAGAACATTGAGACTCAGGCTGAGTCCTTCAAGCGTTACGCTATTGCCGCTGACTGGAGCCGCCGCCTGCACACCTCGGACCCGGAGTACTACAAGTGGACTCAGTGGCTGTTCGAGCAGTTCTACAAGAAGGGCCTGGCGTACCGTAAGGACTCCATGGTCAACTGGTGCCCCAAGGACCAGACCGTGCTCGCGAACGAGCAGGTTGTGAACGGTGCGTGTGAGCGTTGCGGTACCACCGTGACTAAGAAGTCCCTGAACCAGTGGTACTTCAAGATCACCGACTACGCACAGCAGCTGCTGGATGACATGGAGCAGCTGGAGGGCAAGTGGCCCGACCGCGTTCTGCTCATGCAGCGTAACTGGATTGGCCGCTCCGAGGGCGCTGAGGTGCGCTTCGAGATTGAGGCGACCGAGAATCAGGCCGCTGAGTCCTTCACCGTGTTCACCACCCGCCCGGACACCCTGTACGGCGCAACCTTCATCGTGGTTGCTGCGGATGCGGCGTTCGCCGAGCAGATCGTGGCACCCGAGCACAAGGCTGCCCTGGAGCAGTACCGCGAAGACATTAAGGCACTGAGCGATATTGACCGCCAGTCCTCCGACCGCGAGAAGACCGGCGTGTTCACCGGCCGCTACGCGATTAACCCGCTGACCGGCGCGAAGCTGCCCGTCTGGGCTTCTGACTACGTGCTCGCCGACTACGGTACCGGCGCGATTATGGCTGTGCCCGCGCACGACCAGCGCGACCTTGAGTTCGCCCTGAAGTTCGACCTGCCCATCGTGAAGGTTCTGGACGTTGAGGGTGCTGAGGACCCGGCTACCAGCGGTGTTGCCGCAGCTGGTGACGGCGTGCTCGTCAACTCGGGTGAGCTGACCGGCCTGCCGAAGGCTGAGGCGATTGCTAAGGCTATTGAGCTGGTTGAGGCTGCCGGCACCGGTGAGGGTAAGGTCATTTACCGTCTGCGTGACTGGCTGCTGTCCCGCCAGCGTTTCTGGGGCACCCCCATCCCCGTGATTCACTGTGAGGATTGTGGCGAGGTTCTGGTTCCTGAGGATCAGCTGCCGGTGCTGCTGCCCGATAACCTGCGCGGTGAGCAGCTGGCTCCTAAGGGTCAGTCGCCTCTTGCCGCTGCCGATGACTGGGCTATCGTGCCCTGCCCGAAGTGTGGCAAGCAGGCTCGCCGTGACTCGGACACCATGGACACCTTCGTGGATTCCTCCTGGTACTTCCTGCGTTACGTTTCCCCGAACTACGACAAGGCTCCTTTCGACCCGCAGGCTATGAGCGAGTGGGGTGCCGTCGACATGTACGTTGGCGGTGTGGAGCACGCTATTCTGCACCTGCTGTACGCACGCTTCTTCACCAAGGTTGTTCGCGACCTGGGCCTGATTAAGCACGATGAGCCGTTCAAGGCCCTCATGAACCAGGGTCAGGTGCTCAACGGCGGTAAGGCGATGTCCAAGTCGCTGGGTAACGGCGTGAACCTGGGCGAGCAGCTCGACAAGTTCGGTGTGGACGCTATCCGCACCACCATGATTTTCGCGTCCCCGCCCGAGGATGACGTGGACTGGGCAGATGTTTCCCCGGCCGGTTCGCAGAAGTTCCTGGCTCGCGCATGGCGTGTGGCTCAGGACGTCACCAGCGAACCCGGCGTTGACGCAACCACCGGTGACCTGGAGCTGCAGAAGCTGATTGCTCGCACCGTGCACGAGGTTCAGGGCCTGCTGGATAACGGCAAGTTCAACGTGGTTGTTGCGAAGACCATGGAGCTTGTGAACGCTACCCGTAAGGCTATTGACTCCGGTGCTGGTGCGGCTGATCCGGCTGTTCGTAAGGCTGCTGAGACTATCGCTATTCTGCTGTCTCTGTACGCACCCTACACCGCTGAGGACATGTGGCACGCTCTGGGCCACGACACCCCGGTTCTGACCGCGGGCTTCCCCGAGGTTGACCCGGCTCTGCTGGTGGATGACACCGTCACCGCTATCGTGCAGATTAAGGGCAAGGTCAAGGCTCGCCTGGAGGTTGCGAAGGATATTTCCGAGCAGGAGCTTCAGGAGCTGGCTCTGGCGGATGCCGCTGTTCAGCGTTCGATTGGTGACGCCGAGATCCGCAAGGTGATTGTGCGTGCGCCTAAGCTCGTGAACATCGTGATCTAATCTTCTGAGATAAAGTGCAAGCCCCGCTGTGGCTTCGGTTCGTTCTACGGAATGAACACGGAGGCGCGGCGGGGCTTTGCTGTACTGCACTAGTGATGAGTGCCATAATGTTCAGGGAACGCTAGGAGAGGGCTCGTCATCGAAATCATGCACTGACGAGCCGGAAGTGACGAATCGAAAGTGGCGAACCGGAAGAAGGGTCGGGATATGGAGCGAGAAAACAACGCAGAGAACCGCATTGCCGTGGTGACCGATAGCGCCGCCGCCCTCGACCCGCAGCTGGTGCAGCGCCTGAGCGCTCGCGGTAATTTTGTGCTGGTTCCGATGCCGGTGACTATTCGCACGCCCGGTGAGCCTGATCGTCAGCTGCAGGATTTGACCGCCGCCGAGGTGGACGAGGCGATTATGCTCGCGCACGTGATGGGTCAGACGGTGAGTACTTCCGGGCCTGCGCCGGGCGTGTTTGCTGATGTGTATGACGAGCTGGCGTCGCGAGGTTTTACCCATGTGGTGTCTGTGCACCTGTCCGGTGAGCTTTCGGGCACGGTGGAGGCGGCGCGTACCGGTGCCCGCCTGAGCCGCCTGGGTGCCGAGGGCGTGAGCGTGGTGGATAGCCGCACGGTCGCCGGCGCCTACGGTCATGCGGTGGTGCGTGCCCTGGAGGTGCTGAACTCTGCATCCGCCGGTTCGGGTGTTGAATATCCCACTCCTGCGCAGCTGGTGGACTACATTCAGTCCATCTGCGAGCAGTCCACGCTCTACTTCTACATCCCGACCCTGGATGCGTTGCGCCGCGGCGGCCGTGTTTCCCCGGCGTTGGCGATGGTGGGGCAGATGTTCCAGATCAAGCCGATTGGCACGATCACCGAGGGCAAGCTGGCGTATGTGGAGCGTCCCCGCACTGCGGCGCGCGCCCTGGAGCGCCTGGTGGAGGTGACCGTGCAGACCTGCCGTGAGCATCAGCATGCGGCGGCGCTCAGCTCAGCAGCTGCACCTGACATGGATTCTTCTCCCACCAGTTTTTCTCACACCAGTTCTTCTCGCAAGGCAACCCCGCGCGGTGAGGTGGTTGCGGTGCATCATGTGGGTAATGCGGCGCAGGCGGTGCAGCTGTACGAGCAGGTTCAGCAGATGCTGGGGGAGAGCTCCCTGGTTCATACTGCTGCTTCTTCGGCGCCGGAGTTTTTGGTGAGTGCGCTACCGCCGGTGCTGTCGGCTCATTCGGGTTTGGGTGCTGTGGCGCTGGTGGTGTACTAGCCGCCCCTGTTGCGACACGAGATATGACACGACACGCGACACGAAAACTGTGCACCGGGAGCGCATTTAACCCGTTTTAAGGCTGTGGTGTGTCTTACGTTGGGCTTGCCTGTTTTCGCGTGAGAATTTGCACTGCCCGTGAGTTCGAGGGACCTCTTTGAAAGCCATTCGCAAGTGAAAGGGTATTTTTTACCCTCACATTTTGCCTTGATATGGCGCGGTTTTCGACAAATGTGCGTTTCATGTGTGTTTATGTTGCCGTGACCGTATCGCAACATTTTCTAAGGGTGAACACAACGTAAAACAACAGAAAACAACGGGTTTTTGCCGGTTTTTATGGCGCAACTCACAAAAATTTCTCGATAGAACACACCAAAACACACACAAACTAGGGTAGGATTATTACCAACAACGGCGGAACGCACCGGGCAACATAGAGCACGGACGAATCCGACAAACCAGAGCCTGCAAGGCATCGGATTTGTACACCGCCACCAACGCACTGACAAGGAGATACTCCAGTGACTGTACGCGTAGCAATCAACGGCTTCGGCCGCATCGGCCGCACCTTCTTCCGCGCAGCTCAGACCGAGGGCGTCGGCTTCGAGATCGTCGCAATCAACGACCTCACCGATGTTGAGACCCTGGCACACCTGCTCAAGTACGACTCCATCATGGGTCGCTTCAACGCAGAGGTCGAGGTCAAGGAAGGCGCACTGGTTGTTGACGGCAAGGAAATCAAGATCCTCGCTGAGCGCGACCCCCAGAACCTCCCCTGGAAGGACCTGGGCGTTGACGTAGTCCTCGAGTCCACCGGTTTCTTCACCGACGGCACCAAGGCAAAGGCACACATCGAGGCTGGCGCTAAGAAGGTTATCCTCTCCGCACCCGGTAAGAACATCGATGGCACCTTCGTCATGGGCGTGAACGACGACCAGTACGATGCAGCTAACCACCACATCGTCTCCAACGCATCCTGCACCACCAACTGCCTCGCTCCGATGGCTAAGGTTCTGAACGACGCATTCGGCATCAAGCAGGGTCTGATGACCACCATCCACGCATACACCGCTGACCAGCGTCTGCAGGATGCTCCCCACCGCGACCTGCGCCGTGCACGCGCAGCAGCTGTGAACATGGTCCCCACCTCCACCGGTGCAGCAGCAGCTGTTGGCCTGGTTCTGCCCGAGCTGAAGGGTAAGCTGGACGGCTTCGCAGTCCGCGTTCCCACCATCACCGGCTCCATCACCGACCTGACCTTCACCGCTGAGCGCGAGGTCACCGTTGAGGAAGTCAACGCAGCAGTCAAGGCAGCAGCTGAGGGCCCCATGAAGGGCATCATCAAGTACAACGAGGACCCCATCGTGTCCAAGGACATCGAGGGTGAGCCCATCTCCACCGTCTTCGACGCACCGCTGACCAAGGTCATCGGTGACCAGGTGAAGGTTATCGCTTGGTACGACAACGAGTACGGCTACGTTTCCCGCCTCGTGATGTTCACCAACAAGGTTGTGGCATCCCTCTAAGCCCCAATAGGCTTACGACGCTCACCGAGTGTAAGCGTCACCCCGCGTAACTAACGCATAGTGAACCCCGGCACCACCGCATCAAGCGGGGGAGTCGGGGTTTGCTGTACCAAGACTCTTGTGTAAGGGCCTTGAATAAACCTCTTAAAAACGTATAAACATACTATTTTCCGTCGCCCTTTTTGGGTCAAAAATACCGTAAGAAAATAGGTTTTATGGAGTGCGAATATCCGCGATATTCTGCGGAAAAACACCATATAAAAGCTATTTTTTAGGCTGGCAAACACCCTAATGTTCGGTATGATGGAAACGGTATATAAACCCACCTATCCAGGAGGAATTCCTATGGCTAAGGCACTGTCCGAACTGCTCGAAGAAGGCGTCGCAGGCCGCTACGTTCTCGTCCGTTCCGACCTGAACGTACCCCTGAAGGACGGCGTTGTCACCGACGATGGCCGCGTCCGCGCATCCCTGCCCGTCATTGAGAAGCTTGCCAAGGCTGGCGCACGCGTTATCGTGACCGCACACCTGGGCCGCCCCAAGGGCAAGGTCGACCCCCAGTACTCCATCGCACCGGCAGCTGCACGCCTGGCTGAGCTGGCATCCGTGCCCGTGAAGGTTGCAACCGACCTGGTAGGCGAGGACGCAAAGGCTAAGGCAGCAGCCCTGGCTGACGGCGAAGTTCTGGTCGTTGAGAACGTCCGCTACGACGCACGCGAGACCTCCAAGGATGACGCAGAGCGCGGCGAATTCGCTGACGAGCTGGTCGCACTGACCGGCGAGAACGGCGCATACGTGAACGACGCATTCGGTGCGGTTCACCGCAAGCACGCTTCCGTCTACGACGTTGCTAAGCGTCTGCCCGCATACCTGGGTGACCTGGTGAAGAAGGAAGTTGACGTTCTGGCTAAGACCCTGAACGACCCCGAGCGTCCCTTCGTTGTGGTCATGGGTGGCGCTAAGGTTTCCGATAAGCTCGCCGTGATTGACAACCTGATCGGCAAGGCTGACACCATCCTCATTGGTGGCGGCATGGGCTACACCTTCGCATACGCACAGGGCTACGAGGTCGGCAACTCCCTGCTGGAGAAGGACCAGGTCGAGAACGTTCTGCGTTACATGAAGGAAGCTCCCGAGAAGGGCACCGAGATTATCACCGCAGTTGACGTTATCTGGGCTGACGCATTCTCCGCTGACGCTAACACCGAGGTCCGCCCCATTGAGGACCTGACCGGCGGCAAGCTGGGCGCAGAGGCTGAGGGCCTGGACATTGGCCCCAAGACCGCTGAGATTTTCGCTGAGAAGATCAAGGGCGCAAAGACCATCTTCTGGAACGGCCCCGTTGGCGTGTTCGAGATTGCTCCCTTCGCTGAGGGTACCCGCGCGGTGGCACAGGCTATCGTCGACTCTGACGCATTCTCCATCATTGGTGGTGGCGACTCCGCTTCTGCAGTCCGTAACCTGGGCTTCAAGGATGAGCAGTTCGGCCACATCTCCACCGGTGGTGGCGCTTCCCTCGAGTACATTGAGGGTAAGACCCTGCCCGGTCTGGAGGCACTGGGCGCCTAATCTGGGTGCACAGATTTAGTACACGGTTTTAGTGTAAGGAACCCCCGTCGGGGCGGTATTTCGGTACCGTTCCGGCGGGGGTTTCTGCATGC
>NZ_CALJRY010000045.1 GCF_937976295.1 uncultured Rothia sp.
CCCAATACGATTCGTCGTATTGTCAACGCGGCAGAGATTTCACCGGAGGAGACGGTGCTGGAGGTCGGCCCCGGTCTGGGTTCGTTGACCCTCGGTATCCTGGACGCTGCGAAGGATATGGTGGCGGTTGAGATTGACCCGCCGCTGGCTCAGCAGCTTCCGCACACAATTGAGAAGTTCCGCCCCGAGAAGGCGGGCGATATTGACGTGGTACTCATGGACGCTCTGAAGGTCACCGAGCTGCCTCGCACACCGGATGCTCTGGTGGCGAACCTGCCCTATAACGTGGCGGTTCCGGTGCTTCTGCACCTGTTTGCGCAGTTCCCGAGCATCCGTCACGCCCTGGTGATGGTTCAGGATGAGGTTGCCGACCGTCTTTCGGCGACCCCGGGTTCAAAGATTTACGGTGTGCCCTCGGTGAAGGCTAATTGGTATGCCGAGGTGTATAAGGCGGGCGTGATCGGTAAGAACGTGTTCTGGCCCGCGCCGAAGATTAACTCGGGCCTGGTGGGTTTCCGTATGCGCGAGGAGCCTCTCTCTACCGTGGACCGCGACCTGGTGTTCACAATTGTGGACGCCGCTTTCGCTCAGCGCCGTAAGACTCTGCGTGCGGCGTTGAGTTCCTGGGCGGGTTCGGGTGCGCGTGCGGAGCAGATTCTGGTGGCTGCCGGTATCGCTCCGACGGAACGCGGCGAGAAGCTGGATATTCACGGCTTTATCCGCATTGCGGAAGCTTCGCTGACTGTCCCGGCTGAGCCTGTAGCGGAGTAGCTTCTTCCCGCTCTAAATTTTTCACTGACGTTCTCACGCGAGTTCCCGCGCGAAAGGTGTATGCGCTGATGAGTACAGCCTCCCAGGTCGCTATTTCGGTTGATGCTCCCGGTAAGGTCAATCTGTACCTCGCCGTGGGGGATGTCCGCCCGGACGGCTACCACCCGTTGACTACGCTTTTTGCGGCGGTCTCTCTAACGGAGACCATCACGGTCTCTGAAGGGCAGACACCGGGGCTGAGGCAGACACCTGGGCTGAGTCTGAGCATGGATATTGTGCCCGGCTCCCTGGTGGATCAGCAGATGCAGGCGGGTCAGTTCGACCCTGCCGCGGTGCCGATGGACGAGCGGAACCTCGTGTACCGTGCCGCCGAGCTGATTCTTGCGGAACACGGTATTGGATCCGCCCCGGCACTGCACCTGCATATTGCGAAGGCTGTGCCCGTGGCGGGCGGTATGGCTGGCGGCTCAGCGGATGCGGCTGCCGCCCTCATTGCTACGGACCGCTACCTGTACACAACCGGCCGCACCGGTGCGCTGTTGACCCAGACAGATTATGAGCGTCTCGCCGCGCAGCTGGGCGCCGATATTCCCTTTAGCGTGCGCGCCGCGCTCGGGCAGACCTTCGCCCTGGGGCAGGGGACCGGTACCGAGCTGCAGAACGTTGTGGCGCCTCGTAAGCCTCTGCACCTGGTGATTGTCGCCGCGCAGTTTGGCCTCTCAACCCCCAGCGTATTCAAGCAACTGGATGCGGGCCGCGCCTCGGGGCTGTACCCCGCCTCCGGTGAGCTGGTGAAACCCGCAGAGCTTCTGTCCGCGCTGAGCTCCTATGACGGTTCGGAGGCGGCGCTCGCCTCCTTGGCGCCGCTGCTACGTAACGACCTGCAGGCTCCGGCGCTTTCGTGCGCCCCGCAGCTGGAACAGACCCTAAACCTGCGCGATAGCGAGGG
>NZ_CALJRY010000046.1 GCF_937976295.1 uncultured Rothia sp.
AGGTGCAATAATCACCTCATCCGGTGAATCCTGATAACCTACCAGAAAGCACTCTTGGTGATCCTCCTGAAGAGCCGCAATATCGGGGTTGCGGTAGGTCGCGGAACCGGTCGCATACACCAGGTTGTAGGCACCGTAATTAATGATCTGATTATCAAAAGCAGGGTGCAGTACTCGGATTACTTGCTCTCCGGTTAGTTGTTGTGTGCCCTGCTGTTGATTGGCCTGCGCTACATCGGTGTCGGCCGTATTTTTCACATCGGTCATACCCCCAATTCTACCGGCAGGCGCGTTCTACGTCACCGTTTTATGTCACATAAACGCACTAATTTACTGGTGAAATACTCCGGTAGTGGTCGGCAGATAACACTTGTATCCCGTTCACAAGCCAACTTCTCAAAAAATACTGCAAAAAATTCGTTAAAACGGCACGGGAGATTTGACTCACGCACGCCAGCGCGCGAACATAGAAGGGTGCAAAAGCAACAGATGCAGCTGATTCTTAGCCTCGTAGTCGTCGCCTAGGGCGCCGCAGGACGAGGCTTTGATGCTGTCTACGTAAGCGCCCTTCGCTACCACCACCAGCGGAGGGTATTTTTTGTAGCTACGGAACCACCGGGGCGCACGCGCGAAAGGCACACCAGCTTATCGCACCTCACCTCAGATTACAGAGAACTGAAGAACCGATAAGAGGCATTAATATGACCACGGGATACTCGGCTAAGACCGCCCCCGAAACTTCGGCGGCGGGCGAAACACACACCACCGAGCGCATGACCGGCTCCCAAGCGATCATCCGCTCCCTTGAAATGCTTGGCGTCACCGACGTTTTTGGTTTGCCCGGCGGGGCAATCCTGCCCACCTATGACCCGCTCATGGATTCCTCCAAGATTAACCACATCCTGGTGCGCCACGAGCAGGGCGCAGGCCACGCGGCTCAGGGCTACGCAGTGTCCAGCGGCAAGACCGGCGTGTGCATCGCAACCTCCGGCCCCGGCGCAACCAACCTGCTGACCGCAATCGCAGACGCAAACATGGACTCCGTCCCCCTGGTCGCGATTACCGGCCAGGTGTCCACCGCACTGCTCGGTACCGACGCATTTCAGGAAGCTGACATCGTCGGCATGACAATGCCCATCTCCAAGCACTCCTTCATGATTACCGACCCGCAGGACATCCCCCGCGCGCTCGCAGCGGCATTCCACATTGCATCCACCGGCCGCCCCGGCCCCGTGCTCGTGGACGTCACTAAGGACGCGCAGGTCGGCATGATGGAATACCGCGGCATCCCCGAAGACCTCGAACTGCGGGGCTACACCCCCGCCACCCGCGGCCACTCCAAGCAGATCCACGAAGCTGCAAAGTTCATCACCGAGTCCAAGCGCCCCGTCTTCTACGTCGGTGGCGGCCTGGTCCGCGCAGGTGCCTCCGAAGAGTTCCACAAGCTGGCTAAGCTCATCGGTGCACCCGTCGTCACCACCCTCAACGCAATCGGTGCGTTCCCCGACTCCGACCCCCAGAACCTCGGCATGCCCGGCATGCACGGCACCGTCCCCGCCGTCGCCGCAATGCAGAAGTCAGACCTGCTGATTACCCTCGGCGCACGCTTCGACGACCGCGTCACCGGCAAGCTCGACTCCTTCGCACCCGAGGCTAAGGTCATTCACATTGACGTTGACCCCGCCGAAATCTCGAAGATTCGCTTCGCAGACGTGCCGATCGTCGGCGACCTCAAGTACGTGCTGCCCGAGCTGATCGAGCTGCTCTCCACCGAGTTCGCAGACCAGCTGCCGAACCTCACCGACTGGTGGAACGAGCTCAACGCAATCCGCAAGGACTACCCGCTCGGCTACGAAAAGCCCGCTGACGGCCTCGGCTCGCCCGAATACGTCCTCGAGCGCATCAGTGCCCTCACCGGCCCCGACGCATACTACGTCACCGGCGTTGGCCAGCACCAGATGTGGGGTGCACACTACATCAAGCAGGAAAGCCCCCGCCACTTCATCAGCTCCGCAGGCCTGGGCACCATGGGCTACGGCGTCCCCGCCGGCATGGGTGTAAAGGTCGCACACCCCGACTCCACCGTCTGGGTCATCGACGGCGACGGCTGCTTCCAGATGACCAACCAGGAACTGGTCACCTGCGCACAGAACAACATCCCCATCAAGGTTGCCATTATTAACAACTCCTCCCTCGGCATGGTGCGCCAGTGGCAGACTCTGTTCTACGACGAGCGCTACTCCAACACCGACCTGAAGGACGGCCACGGCACCGTACGCATCCCCGACTTCGTCAAGCTCGGCGAAGCATACGGCTGCGCAACCTTCCGCTGCGAACGCGACGAAGACGTGGACGCAACCATCAAGGCTGCCCTCGAAATCAACGACCGCCCCGTGGTCATTGACTTCACCGTCAGCCCCCACGCCCTCGTCTGGCCCATGGTCCCGGCAGGCGTATCTAATGACAAGATTTGGATTGCGAAGAACGCTTCGCCCGAGTTCGATCGTGAGGGAGAGAACTAATGTCTCAGCACACTCTGTCCGTTCTGGTAGAAGATAAGCCGGGCGTTCTCACCCGCGTCTCCGGTCTGTTCTCCCGCCGACTGTTCAACATCCTCTCCCTGGCTGTGGGCCCCACCGAAAACCCCGGTGTCTCCCGCATCACCATCGTCACCGAAGGCGACGCACACACCATGGAGCAGATTACCAAGCAGTTGAACAAGCTCGTCCACGTTCTGAAGATTGTCGAGCTTCCCACCGACTCCTCCACCCGCCGCGGTCACATCCTGATTAAGGTCAAGGCAGACGCAGTAGCACGCCTGCAGATCGTACAGGCAGCAGACCTGTTCCGCGCATCCGTGATCGACGTTTCCCCCGAGTCCGTTGTCATCGAGGCAACCGGCTCTGAGGAGAAGCTCAACGCACTGCTGGACGTTCTGGAACCCTACGGCGTTCGCGAAATCGTTCGCGCAGGCACCATCGCCCTGGCTCGTGGCCCCCGCGCCATGAGCGAGCGCATCTAACACCCACCAGGGTGCCACACAAACCCCGCACCAGCGGGCAATAGCGTCGGGTATCGCACCGCTTCGACCGGGAAACCGGCGTGCGATGCGATACCCGCCCCTATGGGCTTACAGATCTTCCGGATACTTCAGATGCTGAGAAGTACTCTCGACAGCCCGCAACTAAACAGCTTTCAAGTAGAATAGTCAGTGTTGAGCCCAGCCTGGGCCGCATATCAAACTTACTGAGGAGAAGAAAAATGGCAGCAACCATTTTCTACAACGACGACGCAGACCTCTCCCTGATCCAGGGCCGCACCGTAGCAGTTATCGGTTACGGCTCCCAGGGCCACGCACACGCACTGAACCTGCGTGACTCCGGTGTGAAGGTCATCGTCGGTCTGTCCGAGGGCTCCAAGTCCCGTGCCAAGGCTGAGGCAGAAGGCCTGCGCGTCGCAACCGTTGCAGAAGCAGCAGCAGAAGCAGACGTCATCATGATCCTGACCCCGGACCAGGTCCAGGCAAAGGTCTACGCAGAGAGCATCGAGCCGAACCTGAAGCCCGGCAACGCACTGTTCTTCGCACACGGCTTCAACATCCGCTTCGGCTACATCACCGCACCCGAGGGTGTCGACGTGGCAATGGTTGCTCCCAAGGGTCCCGGCCACACCGTCCGCCGCGAATTCGAAGCAGGCCGCGGCGTTCCCGCCCTGGTCGCAGTTGAGAAGGACGCATCCGGCGAAGCACTCGCACTGGCACTGTCCTACGCAAAGGCACTGGGCGCAACCCGTGCAGGCGTCATCAAGACCACCTTCACCGAAGAGACCGAGTCCGACCTGTTCGGCGAGCAGGCAGTCCTCTGCGGCTCCACCTCCCAGCTCGTCCAGTACGGCTTCGAGGTCCTGACCGAAGCTGGCTACCAGCCCGAAATCGCATACTTCGAGGTCCTGCACGAGCTCAAGCTCATCGTTGACCTGATGATCGAAGGCGGCATCGCTAAGCAGCGTTGGTCCATCTCCGACACCGCAGAGTACGGCGACTACGTCTCCGGCCCCCGCGTGATCTCCCCCGAGGTCAAGGAAAACATGAAGGCTGTCCTGGCAGACATCCAGAACGGCAACTTCGCAAAGCGCTTCATGGAAGACCAGGCTGCAGGCGCACCCGAGTTCAAGGAACTGCGCGCAAAGGGCGAGGCACACCCCATCGAGGCAACCGGCCGCAAGCTGCGCGAGCTGTTCTCCTGGAACTCCGTTGACGATGACTACACCGAAGGTTCCGTCGCTCGCTAAACGGTAGCTCAGCAATAGCTTTCTAAGGATCCGGTGCTCCACCCGCACCCCGCACAGGGGAGCGGGTGAGGCGCCGGATTCTTGCTGTTTTTGGCTGAATCGCAGCACCCATTAAAGATGTGATACAGTTCATGCTTGTTCAAGTTGCGGGTACCCACAGAATGCCGTATAGTATTTACTTGTTGCAAGGGAAACCCTGAAAAACAGGCAAGCGCCTCTAGCTCAATTGGCAGAGCAATTGACTCTTAATCAATGGGTTCTGGG
>NZ_CALJRY010000047.1 GCF_937976295.1 uncultured Rothia sp.
TACGCAAAATACGTGCTCAACGCACCAATCACAACCGCCGCACACGCCGTCGGACCGCGACCCGTACTCGGACCGGCAAGCAGCTCGTAGGCGTAATAGGCCGCCAAACCGCAACCCGTAATGAGCATCAGCCAACCGACCTTCACCAGCTTCGTCTGCAAAGTAATTGCAAAGGTCGCGATCGCCACCAGGAAGAAGAAAGAGGCCACCAGCGGGGTTGTCGGTTCAAAACGTAGCTGCTCAATATCCAGGGTCGGGCCATTGAAAATATTGATCGCACTCACCGCGGTCGCAATGCCGACCACCAGGCCCAAGAAGCTCATGCCCGTAGACACGAAACGACCCGCAGCCGTCACCGGGAAGCCGTTAATCGCATCCTGCACGGCACCCACCAGACGCGGCGTTGGCAAGAACATAATCATGCCCGCAGCAACCACCAGAGGCGCCGAAATCGGCTCCCCCTGACGCTGCAGCACCGAAAGAATGGACCCTTCACCGCCCAGCCAAATCGCCAAGAAGGTCATCAGACCCGCACTAGCAGCCATGCGGAAGAACGCCGGAATACCAATCGAACTCAGCCACTGAATCAGCAAGTACACGGGAATAAAAATAATCACCGCACTCAACGCCGTTGCAAAGCTCGCCCCCAGCGCCGCCGTCAGGGTTCCAGCACACGCCAGATTCGCCGCCCACACCACCAGAGGCGGAAACGGCTTGGGTCGGTGCGTAATCTGGTTCAGCTCCAAATCAGCCATTTCCAGGGTCATACCGCCGCGAGTGATTTTATAGATCAGGCCGTACACCTCGGAAAGCGCCTCATAGTTCTCAGTGGAGGAACGCACCACACGCACCAGGGTGTGGGTGAAGCGCTCCTCAGCGTTCGCATTGCGCTTGGAGATGCGGGACTCCATGTAAATATCGGGGTCCGAGGTGTAGTTGATGGTCACCGACTGGTTCGTAATGTCGACTTCCACCGAATCCAGCCCGTACGCCGAAGACACCGCAATAATCGCCGAGTCCACGTCCATGGCGTCCGCGCCGTAGTGGAACATTGCCTCAGCCAGGCGCAGGGTGAAGTTCAGGGTATCGCGGGCGTATTCCTTCTCGCGACGGAACGCCTCACGACGCTCATGCTCCTCAGAGCGGATAGTCGGCACAAACTGGCGCTGAGCAATACGCTGGGCGCCACGCGGGGCGGCAGGTGCCGTCTCCTCAGTGCGCACGAAGGAACGGAAGCGACGCGACCCCCAACGGCCACCACTACCGCGCCCAAGGAGACCGCGAGATCCCCTATCGACCAGCGGAACGGAGGTGGTGGGCATCGAGACGGGCCCGGTCTTCGGCATTGCGGTAGGATCCGCGCCGAAGCGGCGGGCAGCGTGCGAGTTAGGAACCTGCGGAATCATGCCGGTCATGGGCACCGGCTGGGAGGGGCGGGTCAGCGCCTCCTCGGTCACCATATTGCTGGAGGTGGTGGGGTGCGGGTCCTCGCGGTATGCGTCTAGGTCGTCGTCAGGTACGAGGGAGGGGTCAATGACGGTGCGCGCACCGTGGCCGCTAGAGCTCAGCTCGGGGTCGCCGGTGGGCTCTACCTCCTGCGCGGGGATGCCCATGTCCGCGGCTGCTACTTGGAGCACTTCGCTGACAGCTTCTGCTGCGACGGTACCCTCCTGAGCCTTCGCAGAGGAGGCCTGCTGAGCCAACACACGGCGCAATTTCTCGTCAGTAACCTGGTCTAGGGAGACCAGGGGAAAGCCGCCTTTGCCCGCTACGTAGCCCGCCGTGGTGGTCTGCTCGCGTTCTGCGGATGCGGCCGTGTTTGCTTCGCCTGCATGCGAAGCTTCCCGCGAGTTGGGGGCTGCGGGGGTGTTCCTCGATTCTGCCAATGTCCCTCCCATATAGACAGTGCCTTTTTAGTCTAACAAGGGCGTGGTTCTGCGGTAGCACCGGGGAGCAAAAATACTGTTTTCTAGGGTGCGCTTCCTGTGCTAAAGGCACCAGTGGCGACCTGCGTTGGGTAGCTTCATTGAAATGAAGAGAAAGCGGGGTCACTACTGTACAGAAAATATTTTGGGGAATATTTTTGCGGGCATTTCCAAGGGAAAAATAAAGGTTATTCACACATTAAGATTTAGCGGGGAAATAGATCCCTTTATGTCCCACTCATAGCGCAATAAAATATGAATTATTCATAATAAAAAATATCCCGCCACCGAAGTGACGGGATATTCACGCTTTAAGGCTGTAGCCTTCACAGCATCCGAAGCGCACCGCTTAGGGGTTCACCTCAGAGGCGAGAGTCAATTACTCAGCGTCGTGGTCGGTCTCGAGGATCTTAACCAGCGAGTCCAGAGCCTCTTCAGCACCTTCACCCTCAGCGCGCAGGACAACAACGTCGCCGTGCTTTGCACCCAGGGACATCAGGGACAGAATCGATGCAGCGTCCATAGCCTCATCTGCGGGCTCACCCTTAGCAGCGATGGTCACCTCAACGGGGAGGTCGCCAGCTGCCTCAGCGAAGATAGCTGCCGGACGTGCGTGCAGGCCAACACGGCTTGCAATAGTGGCTTCGCGCTCTGCCATTATGTTTCTCCTTTGATTAAGGAACCGAAAATACTTCAGTACCTATTCTAAATGAACGGGGCGCTTCAGGACCCGCCCTTACTCTATAAATTGTACCGTTCAGCCACACGCTAACAAGTACAAAAATGCCGGATGCAGAAATAAAACTCTACACCCGGCATTTTCACGAACCCGAGCACCGCCTAACACACCCCATCAAGAGGCGGCAGGCAGCCCCAGAATCGTTTTAAGGCTTAGAGGCCCAGCTCGTCCAGAATCGGCAGACCCTTGCGTGCGCTCTCCTTCGCCTCAGCAGAAGAAATCTGCTGCAGAGCGATAGCCGCGATCTGCTGTGCCTTCTCCTTGGTCACAGACTTCAGAACCGCAGCCACAGCGGGGATAGCGCCAGCGTTCATGGACAGGGTGTCAACACCCAGACCAATCAGAACAACAGCCAGAGCCGGGTCGGCCGCAGCCTCACCACAGACGCTCACGTACTTCTTCTTACCCGCGGTGACCGATGCACGCTGAGCACCCTCAACGGTCATCTTGATCATCTTCAGCACTGCAGGCTGCCAGGGGTTGTTCAGGTGTGCCAGGTCACCCAGCAGACGGTCAGCCGCCATGGTGTACTGGGTCAGGTCGTTGGTGCCGATGGACACGAAGTCGACCTCGCCGAGGATAGCCTCAGCGTTCATCACAGCTGCGGGGGTCTCAACCATCACACCGTGAACGGGCAGGCCAATCTCCCTGAGCATGTTCGCGAAGTTACGTGCCTCGGAGGTGGTCGAAATCATCGGAGCCATAACCCAGATGTCAGCGTCGGAATCCTCCGAAGCAGCCTTAATAGCCTCCAGCTGGCGGGTCAGAACGCCCGGAACGGTCCAGTCGGTACGGAAACCGCGAACACCCAGTGCGGGGTTCTCTTCGGGGTTCACGTTCAGGAACGGCAGGGGCTTGTCAGCACCAGCATCCAGGGTACGAACCACAATGTGCTTGCCAGGGAATGCGTCAAACACGGACTTGTAGGTCTTAGCCTGAGTCTCAATGGAAGGCTCAGCGTCGTGGCCCAGGAAGCCGAACTCGGTGCGGAGCAGACCAACACCCTCAGCCTTCAGGCTTGCAGCCTTCTCAGCGGACTTGCCGTCACCAACGTTTGCGTACAGCTCAACGCGGGTGCCGTCAGCCAGCACGCCCTTACCGTCGAAGTCAGCGACGGGCTTGCGGTTTGCGTACTTGATTGCTGCTTCGCGGTCAGCGTCGGTGGGCTCGGTGTCAACGATGCCTTCGTTAGAGTCCACGTAGACGATGGTGCCGTCAGCAATATCGGTCACGCCCTTAGCAGCCACAATAGCGGGCAGGCCCAGGCCGCGAGCCAGAATAGCGGTGTGTGCCTGGGGGCCACCGTCAGAGGTGATCAGTGCGATAACCTTCTCGGGGTCCAGGGTCGCAGTATCAGCCGGTGCCAGGTCAATAGCAGCCAGGATGAACGGCTCATCAGAAACGGGGATGCCGGGAGCCTGCTGGCCGGTCAGCTCAGCAACGATGCGGGCACGCACGTCGTGGATGTCGGTAACGCGCTCAGCCATGTAGCCGCCCAGAGCAGCCATCTGGTCTGCGAAGGAGGTTGCAGCCTCCCAAATTGCGCGCTCGGGAGCCATCTCCTGAGTCTCAACCAGCTTGATTGCGCTCTTAATGAGTGCACGGTCGGTAGCCATCTGAGAGGTGGACTTCAGAACAGCCTTACCGTCACGGCTTGCATTCTCTGCGCGAGCCAGCAGGTCTTCCTTGACGCGGACCGACGCGTCCTTAATACGCTGTGCTGCAGCCTCAGCGGTCTCACCGCTCAGACGCAGACCATCCTTGGGTTCCTCGATGGGCTTAGGCATCTGAAGAACGGGGCCAATAACGCGGCCGGCGTATACGCCGACGCCCTTGTAGGTAGTCATAGAGTTCATGTCCTATCTTTGGTTTGTCTACAGTGTAACGTGTTTTTTCACGCTCACGCCTGCAAACAGACGATCAAATAAAGGTGAGGTTATACGGCCTTTACGCGGATGCCTTAGAACGGGCACCCAAGGACTTCAGCACCACGTACAGCAGCGCCGAAACAACGGTACCGGCAACAACAGCCACCAGGAACATCAGCGGGTTCTGCGCCAGACCAATAATCCAAATACCACCGTGCGGAGCCGGGGAAGCCACGTGCGCACCCATGGAGATTGCACCAGCGATAGCGCCACCAACAATGGTCGAAGGAATCACGCGAGCCGGGTCAGCCGAAGCGAAGGGAATAGCACCCTCAGAGATGAAGGATGCACCCAGCAGCCACGCAGCCTTACCGTTCTCACGCTCGTTCTCGTTGAACAGCTTGGGGCGCAGGGTGGTTGCCAGAGCCATAGCCAGCGGCGGAACCATACCGGAGATAATGACGGCAGCCATGATTTCCTGGTTCACGGTCGCACCCGAGGACAGGCCAGCAGTTGCGAAGAGGTAAGCAGCCTTGTTGATGGGGCCACCCAGGTCAGAAGCCATCATGGCACCCAGGATCAGACCCAGCACCAGAGCGGAGCCACCAGACATGGAGGTCAGCCAATCCTGCAGGGTGGTCATAACCCAAGCCAGGGGCGCACCGAGCAGCAGGTACATTGCCAGGCCGGCGACCAGAGAAGTCACCAGCGGGGTGATGACCACGGGCATCATCGAGCCGAGCCAGCGGGGCAGCTTCAAGGTGCCCAGAGCGTACGCAATCAGACCGGCGAGAATACCGCCAACAATACCGCCAAGGAAGCCCGCGTTCACGGCAAGAGCCACCGAACCGGCGATGAAGCCCGGAGCGATACCGGGACGCTGAGCCAAACCGTACGCAATGTACGCGGCAAGAGCCGGAACCATCAGGCTCAGGCCGAAACCACCAATGGTCTGCAGAACAGCACCCAGGTACAGGGTCCAGTGCACATCACCGAGGTTGAACAGGGTTGCCGAGCCGAGAATTGCCTCGGTGTTCACATCGCCAAGGTTCGGCATAGTGATTGCCTCGAAAACGAAGCCCAGGGCGACCAGAATACCGCCGGCAGCAACGAACGGAATCATGTAGGAGATACCGGTCATCACGGCCTTGTAGATGCGCGAGCCCCAAGCGCCCTCGGTAGCGCCTGCGCTGTCCTCACCGCTGGATGCGGCAGCGGCAACGCGTGCACCGTTGGGGTTCTCAGCCTCAGCCAGAGCCTCCGCAATCATTTCCTTAGGCTCGTCAATACCGCGCTTGACGGGAGACTCGACAAAGGGCTTACCCGCGAAGCGGTTACGCTCACGCACGTTCACGGACACGGCAAAAATCACAGCGTCGGCGGCGTCAATATCGGCCTGGCTCAGGGTTTCGTTACCCGAGGAGCCCTGGGTCTCAACCTTCAGGTCGTAGCCGAGCTCTTCAGCAGCGTACTTGAGGGCGTCCGCAGCCATGTAGGTGTGAGCAATACCGGTGGGGCATGCGGTCACAGCAACAATCTTCTTCACCGGAGCCGAAGCAGCGGGAGCATCCTGAGCGGAGGCGGCGGGTGCCGCGGCGGGTGCAGCCTCGGCGGGCTTAGCCTCTGCCTTCTTCTCACCTACGCCGAGCGCACCGTTGACCAGCTCAACAATCTCTTCAGCCGAGGAGGCTTCGCGCAGGGACGCGGTGAAGCTCTTCTTCATCAGGGAGCGTGCCAGGGTGGAGAGCAGCTTCAGGTGAGCCTGGTCAGCGCCATCGGGTGCAGCGATGAAGAAAATCAGGTCGGCGGGGCCGTCCTTTGCGCCGAAGGAAACTGCAGGGTTGGGGCGTGCCATTGCCAGGGTCGGCTCGGTGACGGCGGCACTACGGCAGTGCGGAATCGCAATACCGCCGGGGATACCGGTGTCGGTCTTGGATTCACGTGCCTCGGCAGCCGCGTAGAGCTGCTCGAAGTCGGTAGCGCGTCCGGCATTTACGACTGCCTGGGCGAGCTTGGCAATTACATCGAATCGGGTCTCACCGAGGTTCTCGTCCAGCAGGACGAGATCTGCGGTAATCAGATCAGACATATTCCCTCCTCGGGTATGTGTTGGGGCGGGGATTTGCTCAGCGGTGCCGGGCTCTCCGGTGCCGGGCTCTCCCCTATATGAGTTCAAAGTGTGTGCAGTGTGCGTGCTGTGTTCGTATATGCGTGCGGCTGTTGAGGTAGCACCTCGGCTTATATTTCCTCCCGGCTTATATTCTCTTCTGAGAATAAAAGCTGGAGGTGCGAAAACAGGCCGAATTAGAGCTGCAGCTGACGAACAGTGACCTTCTCAGGAGTGGTCTGCTCCAACGAAGGCATACGGGTACCGGGCAAAGCAGCAGCAGCCGAACCGTGAGCTACCGCCTGAACCAGGCAACCGGGGGCATCCTCACCACGAGTGTGAGCAATCAAGAAACCGGACAGTGACGAGTCACCGGCACCCACAGTGCTACGAACCTGAATCGGCTCGTGCACAGCGTGCCAGATACCCTGCTCAGTGACCAGCACTGCGCCGCCACCGCCGAGGGTGGCAAGCACGTACTCAATGCCGTCGCCGAGCAGCTTCTGGGCGGTGCGGGCGGTCAGCTCGGGGCTAGCCTCCAATTCCTCCCAGTTATCGCTACCGGTCAGCTGAGCCAACTCCTCCGAGTTGGGCTTAATCAGGGTGGGCTTGTGCTCACCGGCGACGGTCGCAATCAGCGGCGCCTCAGAGGTATCAATAGCAATCTTGCCCTCGTAGCCGGAGGCGCGCAGTGCCGCCACCAGCTCGGAGTAGTAGGTCGGTTCCAGACCCGGAGGCAGCGAACCAGCCAGAACCACCCAATCGGCGCCCTTAGAACGCTCAACCACCAGCTCGTCCAGCTTCTGACGCAGTTCAGCATCAAAAACGGTGCCGGGGGCATTCAGCTTGGTGGTGGTGCCATCCGGATCAACCACGGTGATGTTCGAGCGAATCGGCTCACCGGTGGGCAGGTTAGCGAACTCAACGTCCACAGCCTGCAGCGCGGTCAGCACCGGATCGGTGGCTTCACCGGGCACAATGGCGAGGGTCGGCACACCGGAAACCTGCAGGGCGCGGGAAATATTCACGCCCTTGCCACCGGGATCCTGTACAGCACCGACAGCACGCTGCACGGCACCGTGAGCCAGGGGCGCACCGAGCTCAATGGTGCGGTCCAGGCTGGGGTTGGCGGTCAAAGTAATAATCATTAGGCAATCACAATCTCAACATTTGCGGCCTCGAGTGCCTGACGGAGGGCACCTTCGGGCTCGCGATCAGTAATGAGGGTGTCAATATCCTCAAATCCAGCGAAGCGGACCAGGGATTCCTGACCGAACTTCGCGGAGTCACAGAGCAAGACCACGCGGCGGGCGGCCTTGCAAATTGCGGTCTTAACGATGGCTTCGTTCATGCCGGGGGTGGAGATGCCGAAGTGGGCTTCAATGCCGTTGGCACCAATGAAAGCAATATCGGGGCGCATGGTGCCGAAGTGCTCTGCGGCGCGTGCGCCAACAGCAGCCCAGGTCATCTTGCGCAGCTGGCCGCCAACCAGCTCAAGGGTGACGCCCTCGGCTTCGGCGAGCTTGACCGCAATGTGCAGTGCGTGGGTGATGATGATGCGGTCGTTGCCGGTCTTGAGGCTGAAGTTCTCTGCGCCAATGTGGTCGGCAAGAATTTCGATGGTGGAGCCTGCGTCCAGGACGATGGAGCCCGCCTCGGAGTCGCGTAGCATCTGGTACGCCTTGGTGGCGATGCGGCGCTTCTCGGGGGTGTTCATGCCCTGTCGGGAGGAGATGGAGGACTCCAGGGAGGTGGACTGCTCAATGGTGACGGCACCACCGTGGACACGGCGGAGCTTACCTGCTTCTTCCAGTGCGGCGAGGTCACGACGCACGGTCTCCATGGTCACATCGTAACGACGCGCAAGGTCAGCGCCGTTGACACGACGTGCGGAGGCAACAAGCTTTGCAATTTCGGCACGGCGTTCTTCTGCGAACATAAATCTGGTGTTCCTTTGGGCTAGTGGTAGGAAATCTGTGCGTTCTTTTCTGCGTTCTGCTCGACTTTTATGACCGTGAGAGACATGGTTTCAGTGAGCCAGCAGAGCGCTTGAGGGTAATACTTGATTTTATGTGGGTTTTTGTGGGCAAGTCAATATAAAACGCTGTATTTACCGGAATATTACCCGAATGTTCCCTACCGAAACCACACTATATTGGAGGCCACTGCCTGTTTATGTCTGTTTGACCTAATGAACTGTTGGGTTTTCCGCCCCACCATCTGCGCCCACTATCCACACAGCGCCAAACACCTACGCAGCACCCTAACAGGGCAAAAAAGTGGAGGCGCCGGCTCCGAGAACCCTCGACGAAAACCCTCGCCGAGAACCCTCGAAACCAGCGCCTCCACCGGGCACAAAACCTTATTTACCTTGACGTTCGCGGCGCACGCGACGCCAACGGTGCACGCCCAAAGCACCCGCTGCACCCAGCAGGGCACCCGAACCGTTCATCAGCACATCCACCGGGTCGCCGGTGCGATCAGGCATAAAACTCTGAATCGTCTCAATGCAGGCGCTGACCAAAAACCCCGAGTACAGCACGTGCGGGCGAGCCTTCGGCTTGAGCAGCAGGGCGAAAAGAAAACCGCCCGGAATAAACATGATGACGTTCGAGAGCTGCTCGATGCTCGAATAGGTGATAAACGCAGGCAGCCAACCCTCGGAGTGGCCGGTGTCCAGCAGCTGCGCCAGGCGGCCGCCCATCTCGTTATCGTCCACGTGCACGGGGGCGAACACGATACTCGCCACCGTCGCGCAGTACAGCGCTGTGACGGGCCAGAGAATCAGCCGCCACACGCGAGCGCCAGAGGGAGCGCTACCGGTTTGTTCCTTACCAAACAAGGCGACCTGCCTCGTCGAACTGCTTGGTCGAGTCCCACGCGAACAGTCCGGGCACGTCAATCGTGAGCGGTTCGGCGTTCGGCACGGTCACGGTCCACTCTTCACCGGCTGCTGCGGAGAGGGCGCGGCGAATAAAGCTGCCGTGGCTGACGGCAATAATCTTCTGGTCGCCCGAGGCTTCAGAGAGTTCACGCACGATATTGCGCAGGGTACGCACCGCACGAATGTACACGTCACGCTCGGATTCCACGTTCGGGTAGTAGCGTTCCGGGGCGCGGCGTTCGGGGGCGGGAATGTCCAGGCCCTCGCCGGCACCGTAGGCGCGTTCCACCAGCTCGGGGTAGGTCTTGTGCACCTGCAGGTCGAAGTGCTCACCGACCAGCTGCGCCGTCTCGTGGGCGCGGGATAGCGGCGAGGACACCAGCACGGTGAATTCCAGGCCCATGTCGGCAAGCTTCTTGCCGGTGGTGCGTGCCTGCTCGCGGCCGGTGTCGTTGAGCGGAATGTCGGTGATGCCCTGCATCAGGTTCGCCTTGTTCCAGTCGGTTTGGCCGTGACGAATCAGGGTGAGGGTCGTATTCTCGGCACCCGCCGGAATCTCTTCGGGGCCAAGCTCGGGCTCCAGATGCTGCACGAGCAGGCGGTCGATTGCCTCGTCCAGGTACCGCAGGGGCACCTCGGTCAGGGAGGCGTTCACCGGGATTGGGTAGATGCCGTCCTCGTTGAGCAGTTCGGGGTGGCGCTCAGCGACCAGGGCGGTCATGGTCAAGGCAATGAGCATGCCGTGTGCGGCGACCACAACGGTCTGACCCTCGTATTCGCGACAGACGCGGTTCAGCGCCGCGAGGGAGCGGGCGAGGAAGTCCTTCTTCGGTTCCACGTTGAAAGCGTTATTGGACTGGCGGGAGGCGAGAATCAGCTCGCGGGTAGCGACCTTGCCCTCCAGGTCGCCAAAGGAACGTTCCTGGAAGCCGTCAACGGCACCACGGTAGGGTACGCCCAGGCCTTCGGCTACGATTTCGGCGCTTTCTACGGCGCGGGAAAGGGGCGAGGAGACGATAGCGTCCACGCTGGTGCCCTCAGCCGCCGCCTGCTGCAGGGCACCGATAGCGGTGCGGACCTGTTCCCTGCCGGTGTCGTTGAGGGGGATGTCGGTGCCGCCCTGGAAGCGGTGGTCAATATTCCAGTCGGTCTGGCCGTGGCGCAGGAAGATGATGCGGGTTCCTGCCTCGGGGTCGGCTACCGGAGTGATGATGGGGGTGTTCTGTGCGTCGGTCATCCTTCTAGTATGGCACTGCCTCGGTGCAGTTCAAGGCCTCCGCGCAGTTCAAGGCCTCCGCGCAGTTCAAGGCCTCCGCGCAGTTCAAGGGGTGTGTGGCTTACTTATCCCTTCTGCTGAGGCGTGCTCATACCCCGGTATGAGGTGCGGGGCAGTTGAGCACCCGGTCGGGCGAATTTTTACAGGGTTTTCCCATATTTTTCAGCCCTCAGACGGAGGGGTGAGCCGCCGAGAAGCTGAGATGATAGATGTGTACTTCCGTTAGTTCATACCCAATGAAGGTTGTCATGACACAGAATCCTCAATCCCAGAACCCGCAGTTCCAGGCTCAGAACCCGTATTCAATGACCCCTCCGCAGGCGGCGCAGCCTGCCGGTCAGTATTCCGCTCAGCAGGCTCAGCCCGGTCAGCCTAACCAGCAGGCGGGCTACTATCAGGGTCAGCAGGGCTACCCGGCTCAGGCGCCTCAGCAGATGCAGCAGGCGCCCTTTGCGCGCGGTGCGATTATTTCTGCCCGTAACCTGCACAAGTCGTACGGCAATAACCCGGTGCTGCGTAACGTGAGCCTGGATATTTTCCCCGGCGAGTCCGTGGCGATTATGGGTCCTTCCGGTTCCGGTAAGACCACCCTGTTGCACGCGCTTTCGGGAATTATCAAGCTCGATGCCGGTTCTGTGCTGTTCAATGGCCCGACCGGTCAGGTGGCGGTGGAGTCCCTCAGCGAGCGTGAGCGCACCTCCCTGCGCGCTAACTCGTTTGGTTTCGTGTTCCAGCAGGGTCTGCTGGTTCCCGAGCTGACCGCGGAGGAGAACGTCTCCCTCGCCGCGATGATTGCCGGTGTTCCCCGCCAGCAGGCACGTTCCATTTCGGCTGATCTGCTGAACCGTCTGGGTCTGGGTCAGATGCTGGACCGCCGTATGGGTGAGATGTCCGGTGGTCAGGCTCAGCGCGTGGCGATTGCTCGCTCCCAGGTGAACGGTGCCCCCGTGACTTTCGCGGATGAGCCGACCGGCGCGCTGGATTCGAAGACCGCGCGTGAGGTGATGGCTCTGCTGCTGACCATGATTCCGCAGCAGGGTAAGACTCTGCTGGTGGTGACTCACGACCCGAACGTGGCGGCGGCGTGCTCCCGCGTGGTGTACCTGCAGGACGGTCAGATTGTGAGCGATCAGCGCAATAGCCAGGGCGGCGTACCCGCGCAGAACGGCTTCCAGAACCTCGGTGCTCAGTCTCAGGCAGGTGCATAATGCAAATCTATGCTCTACTCGCCAAGCGAACCCTATGGAGTTCGCAGGCGATTCTTCCCGTGCTGGCTTTTGCCGCCTCCTCGGCACTGTTTTTGACGGTTGCCGGTGGTGTTCAGGCGCTGAGTACGTGGCTTGAGCACGCGAACGTTGACCACGAAATGGTCAACCTGATGGGCATTCAGAAGCTCTACATGGGTTTGGCGTGGGTTGCCGCTCTGGTGCTGGTTGTTCCGCTCTTTACCCTGGGCGCTTCGGCTGCTCGTTTGAGTGCCCGCCGCCGTGACGAGCGTCTTGCGTC